>QOAX01000311.1 GCA_003972865.1 Verrucomicrobiota bacterium
GCCCCTTCCGGAACGGCGTGACAACGGCGGTGTAAGTTCCTGTGAACATCGTCAAAATGTGCGGTGAGAGTCGGGGGGAACGCGCCGTTTGACCAGCAAGATTTTGGCGGTGTCAGGGATTGAGCGCCTTGGGCATCAGGTCAACCTCCTTGGCCTTGGCGGCCTGGCCATAGGCAGCGTCGCATTTGGGGCAGGAAGGGGTGCCGAACTCATCGTACTTCGGGAAGAGGTGGAGGATGAAAACGGAACCGCACTTGTCGCACTCATTCGTCGGATGCGCCGGGCCTTTGTCACAGTGCACGCAGTACAGGACGGAATCGCTCATCGCGCCGGGATACTGTCGCCAGTTGGACTGATACGCACTGATGTGGTCGGTTTTTTTGCAGGACAGGCAGTAGTACCCCAACTGGACAGCGGCCTGTGTCATGTTGGCCTTCCAGGACCATGCGAACAGCGCCACGGCGGCCACAGCAGCGACCGCGATTCCCGCGTTCTTTAACAACGCAGATCCGTTGCCGCTCATATCTTGGCCGGGACAATCCCGCCCTTTGCCGCCATTTCACCCAGCTCGGACTGGTAAATGTAATATTGCCGCCCCCCTGTGTTCCAGCTGTGAACGAAGTACATCTGCTGGAAGCGATACCAGTTCACCGAGCCGTCGGCGTTTCCCTGGTTGCCGCCGGTGGGCAGGCCCTTGTTATCCTTGTGAGCGGGGTAACCGCCGTAGGCCGTGGGGCGCCCCCCCCCCCAGCGCCCGTCAATTCTCCCAACCAGGTCGGCAACCAACACCATCTCAGGGCTGTCCTGCCCCGAGCTATGGGGACTGCGCGCCTTGAAACGGCCTTTCGAATTTTGCCAATGCGACGCCCCCCCAAAATGCTGGAAGCCCAGGATCATTTGCGGGTAGTTTTTCTCCCACGCCGGGAACAACGGGTTGGTGTTGTATCCCCTTGGGAGCTGGCCGGAGAACTTCAGCGCCGGGCAGCCGAACGATTTGCTCAGCTTATATCCCCTAAGCGTGTAAGGGTCATTGCTCTCGTTGTAGCCTTTGGGTTGTTTCGTCGCCATGTTGTATTGAGGCAGTAGCGTTACCTCCTCCCAGTTCAGGCATTTTTGGACGATATTGTTGTTGAACCAAGACGCTTTCGGAGCGCAGTTGCGGCCCTTCAAATAAACTCCCTCGTTATCGTCACGATACAAGGACAGGGCGATGATGGTTTGCTTCATGTTGTTGGAGCATACCGCCTTTAGCGCGCTGTTCTTGGCCTTCGCCAAGGCAGGCAGCAGCAGCGCCGCCAAAATCGCAATAATGGCGATCACGACCAGTAACTCGATCAGGGTAAAACCACTCCATCGGTATTGTCTTTTTAATTTCATCGTACGATCAGATTTGTCTCGCGAAAACCTACCGCTTGGCCAAGCGCGGCGCAACCCCAAAAACTCAATTTGACGGCGGATAAACCAGGTGCCCGTCCGGGCCAAGCGGGATGCCGAGCGCCACCCAGACCAGTAGTAAAATCGTCCAAAATATGCTGAAAATGATGCTAAACGGCAGCATCGTCGAGATGAGCGTGCCCATGCCTCCCTTGGGGGCGATGTTCTTCATGAACGCCAGCATGATGACCATGTACGGGTTGAGCGGCGTGATGCAGTTGGTCACCGAATCGCCGATGCGATAGGCACACTGGGTCAACTCCGGCGCGATGCCGACCATCATGAACATCGGGATGAAGATCGGCGCAAACATGGTGTACTTGGCCGACATCGACCCGACGAACATGTTGAAACACATCGTCATCAGGATGAACGCCACCAGCAGCAGCGAGGTCGGCAGCGCCGCCTGGCCAAGCGCCTGGCCGCCGGTCATCGCCAGCATTTTGTCCAGCCCGGAATACTTGAAATGTTCGACGAACTGCCCAGCGAAAAATGCCATCACAATGATCGACGCCATGCCGGCCATCGAGTCGGTCAGCAGCCTGGCCACGTCGCGATCGCTGCGAATCTTCTTCTGCACCACGCCGTACACGATGCCGGGGATGATGAAGATGATGAACACCAGCGGCACGATCGCCTTGACCCAGCGCGGGAAAATGTTGACCGAGGGCACCAGCAGCAGGCCGTCCTGCTCGACGCTCTCCTTCGGTGGCGACTGCCCATCGGCCAACTCGACCACTTCCGCGGCCACCATCTGCCCCGGGTTCGTCGGCGACTCCATCTGGTAGGTGTACAGCGGCGAACCGGGGACCATGATCAAGGCCAGCACCACCACCAACCCCGCGATAAACACGCCGGTGGAAATCTTCAGTGCGCGCCAATCCTCCGAGGAGAGTTTTTGCGCCGTAAGGTCGCCGGCATCCACCGGGGTCGGGCCACCCTCCTCCGGCGGCTTGCCGGCCAGCCTTTTTTCAACGATCCCATCGGCGACGAACCAGCCGACGCCGGTCATCGCCACGGTCGAGGCGATCATGAACCACCAGTTGCAGGCGGGATTCAACTGGTAGCCGGGATCGATCACCTGTGCCCCGCCGTTGGCCAAGCCGGCCAGCAGCGGCTCAAGGCTCGTGATGAACAGGTTGGCGTTGAAGCCGGCCCCCACCCCGGCAAACACCGCCGCCAGTCCGGCCAAGGGCGAACGGCCCACTGCCTTGTACAGTGCGGCCGCCAGGGGCGGCAGGATGATGTAGCCGGCGTCGGAGGTCAGCGATGACATGATGCCCATGAACACCACCGCCGGGGTGAGCAGTCGCCCCGGCACCACCATCAGCATCGCCTTGAGCGCTGAGCCGATGAACCCGGTCCGCTCCGCAATCCCGATGCCGAGCATCCCCACCAGCACAATGCCCAGCGGGGCGAAGTTGATGAAATTCTTCACCATGCTCGAGATCGCCCAAAACAGGCCGTCGCGCGTCAGGATGTTGCTGGCCTCGTAGGTATTGCCGGTGGCCACCCACTTCACCGAGGTATCGGCTTGCGCCGAAGGCTCGGCCGCTTGGCCAAGCGCAGCCGTCTGCTCCGGCAAACGCTCCTCGACGACCCACTGCGTCCTGGCCGCCACCGCCGAGGCGATCATCACCAGCACCGTGCCGATGAGGAACAGCGTCGCCGGGTCCGGCAGCCGGTTGCCAATGCGCTCGATCCAGCCCAGCCAGCCGCCGTTAGAGCCTGCTTTTGTGGTGCGTGCGTGTTCCGCCATGAGCCCGTGAAAGCGCGGATTCTGCGCGGACAACCCCGCAGGTCAATTCCCGATTGCTTTTTGAACAGCCCAGCTTCACCCTCTGTCCCGCAAATGAGGATGAAGAACACCATCTCAGTTATCGCAGCTATCGTCTTCCTGGCCGACCCGCTTGGCCAAACGGTCGAGTTGACCGAGAAGGACAGTGGCAAAATCGCCCGGGTTGTCGGGTTTCTGCTCTCCAACACCCATTTCAAGCGCACGCCGCTGAACGACGACATCTCGCAGGCATTCCTCAGGAAATACATGGAGTCGCTCGACTACAGCCGCATGGTTTTCCTGCAGCCCGACTACAAGGAATTCGAGGCCAAGTACGGCACACTGCTCGACAACCTGACCAAGCGCGGTGACGTCTCGCCGGCCCTCGAGATTCACAAGCGCTACTTCACCCGGCTCAAGAAGGCCCACGGCTGGCTCGAGGACATCCTCTGGACAGACTTTGATTTCACGATTGACGAGTCGTTTGTCCCCAACCGCACCAAGGCCGACTGGCCGGCAAACGAGGAAGAGGCGCGCGCCCTCTGGCGCAAGCGCGTCAAATACGAAGTGCTCGGCACCCGCCTCGGCAAACGACGCGGTGTCGAGGCCATGAACGCCAAGGCCAACAACGGCGAAGTCGTCAGGAGAGACGACGGCACACCGGTCAAGCCGTACGACATCAAGACTGAAAAGGAGAAAATCCTGCGCCGTTACGAGCGCTTCCTCCGCGTCCGCACCGAGATGGACTCCGGCGACGTGCTGCAGATTTACCTGACCGCACTCTCCAACGGCTACGACCCCCACTCTGATTACTTCAGCCCAAGCGAGGCCGAGAACTTCGAGATCAACAACATCAAGCTCTCCCTCACCGGCATCGGCGCACGGCTCCAGTGGGACGACGGTTACACCAAGCTCATCGAGCTCGTCCCCGGCGGTCCGGCCATCCGCAGCAAAAAACTCAAGCCGGGCGACCGCATCATCGCCGTGGCGCAGGGCGAGGAGGGCGAAGCAGTCGATGTCGTCGAGATGGAACTCGATAAGGTCGTCGACAAGATTCGCGGCGAGAAAGGCACAATAGTTCGCCTCACCATCATCCCGGTGGATGCCGCCGATGACAGCGAAACCAGGGAGGTGCGGCTGATCCGGGACAAGATCAAGCTGACCGACAGCCTCGCCAAGGGCCAAGTCATCGACTACCCGGAGGGAGACGACTCGCAGCCGCGCCTGGGCGTGATCAATCTCCCGCAGTTTTACGAGAACTGCGCCCGCGACGTGGCGCTGATTCTGGAGCGGTTCAGCAAGGAAAAAGTCAGCGGCATCGTGCTCGATCTCCGACGCAACGGCGGTGGCCTGCTGCCCGAGGCCGTCAAGCTGGCCGGCCTGTTCATCGAGCAGGGCCCGATGGTGCAGGTCATCGACAGCCGCCGCCGCAAACAAGTCCTTCAGGACAACGACACCAAGATCGGCTACGACGGGCCGATGATTGTCCTCGTCGGCAAACTCAGCGCCTCCGCCTCCGAGATCGTCGCCGCAGCCCTGCAGGACTACGGCCGCGCCCTCATCGTCGGCAGCCTGTCCACCCACGGCAAAGGCACCGTCCAGACCGTCATGCCACTCAAGAACTGGGTGCGCCTGCCTGACTCCGGCAAACTCAAGCTGACCGTCTCCAAGTTTTATCGAATTGTCGGCAGCACCACCCAGAAGCAGGGCGTGACCCCCGATCTCATCCTGCCCTCGCCGTACGACTACATGGAGATTGGCGAGGCCACCCTGCCCAACTGCCTCGAGGCCGACCACACCCAAAAACTCAGCTACCGCCGCGTGAACCGGGTGGCCGGGCACGTCGAGCCATTGACCAGGCTCTCCAACGGGCGCATCAAGGGAGATCAGGATTTTGCCTACATCCTCGAGGATATCGAAACCCTGAAGGAACGGTTAAAGGACAAGTCCATATCGCTCAACGAAACCAACCGTCTGGCTGAAAAGGACGAGGAAAAGGCCAAGCGCGATGACCGGAAAAAAGAACGCAAGACACGCGGCGATGCCGAGGAGAGCGTCTTCGACCTCACGATCAAGATGATCAAGACCGGCACCAAGCTGGGCGAGGAGCTCGAAAACGAGGAGAAACCGATCCGACTCGAGGAAGACCCCGAAGACGGCGAGGAAGCCGAGGAGGAAGAGGATCAGCCGAAGCTCGACCCGCACATGCGCGAAACGCTGCACATCCTCCACGACTACATCAAGCTGCTGGACCCCAAAAAGCAAATCGCCGTCAAGGAGAACGGCGACGAAGCTGAAATCCACTAATCACGCAGCTCAATTCAAGACACCATCAGGATCGAGCGGGCCGCAAACCCGCTCGATTTGCTTCCGGATTCGGCCGTTGCTGGCGATGACGGCGTAGGTGTGATCCCCCTTCTTTCGAGGCATCCGCCAAAACTCACCGCCGGCACACTCGATAATCAGCCCCCCCGCTGCGATATCCCACAAATTAACCTTCGATTCGATGTAGCCGTGAAACCGGCCGCTGGCCACGTAGGTCAGCGCGAGCGTCGCCGACCCCATCATGCGCGGCTTGCGTATTTTCGGCGCCAATTTGCTGAAGTACGGCATCATGTACTCCATCGTTTTTTTGTCCTTGGCAAAGCCGATGCTCAACAGCGCCTCCCTTAAGCCACCGTCGTTTACGCTGATTTTTTTGCCGTTCAGCTTCGCCATCTGGCCCCTGATCGCCGTCCAAAGCTCATCCGTGAACGGATCGAACACGGCGCCGACGACGGTTTCGTAATCGTCCCCGTACTGGTTCCGTTTGGCCAAGCGCCGCTGCAGCGCAATCGACACACAGGCATGCGGGATGCCGTAGGTGAAGTTCACCGTTCCGTCAATCGGATCGACCACCCAGCGCAACCCGGTCTCGATGTCGCCCACGTTTTCCTCCTCACCGAGTATGCCAATCTCCGGATGCGTCCTGGTCAGAATCGACTCGATCTTCCGCTGGCATCGCACGTCCAGTTCCAGCTTGATGTCGCGCTGGGTGGCTTCGTTGATTTTTTTCAATGCCAGGCGGTTGCGCCGCATGATGTCGCCGGCTGCGTGCGCCGCCTTCACGGCAGTCGCGAGCAGTTGTTTCTTTTGGGCCGCAGTCATCAGGCGGAAAGCTTTTCAAGCGCCTCGTTGATCTGGCCGCGCTTGGCCTGCCAGTCAGCCAACCGTCGCCGCTGCTCCTCCAGCACTTCGGCGGGAGCTCTCTCGGCAAAACTCGGGTTGCTTAGCTTTGACTCAACCTTGCCAATCTCCTTCTCAACCTTTTGCAGTTCCCTGGCAAGGCGCTCGCGCTCGGCGTCGAAATCGATCAACCCTTCCAGCGGCAGATACAAGTCACCCAAGGCGGAGCCAACCCGGGGTGTCCCCTTGGGCACATCCAAGCCAACCGAAACCGACTCGGCGTTGAGCAGCACTTTCAGCACCTCGACCTCATGCGAGTCCTGAACGCCAGCGGGGTTGTACGTATAGTCGATTTTTTTGCTGAACGGAATATTGTAAGCAGCCCGAAGGTTGCGCCCCTGTGTCACCAAGTCGTGCTTCGCGGCGACGAGGCGATCCACCGTGTCGTCCAGCCCGTAAAGCTCGTTGAATGAATTGTCGAACACCTTGGGCCAGTTGGCCGTCATGATGGTCTTGCCGCCCTGCTCCTCCGGCATGTCCCCGGAATACCCGAGGCCGTGCCACAGTTCCTCCGTGATGAACGGTAGAAACGGGTGAAACAACCGGAGCGTGTTGCCCATCACGAAATCGACCACGGCCAAAACGTTGGCTTTGCGGGTCTCGTTGTCGCCAAAAAAAGTCGCCTTGCAGGACTCGATGTACCAGTCGCAGTACTCGCTCCAGAAAAACCGGTACAACGACGCCGTGGCGTCCGAAAATCGATACGCCTCAAAGGCAGCCGTCACCTCGGTGATCGCCTGGCCAAGCCGCAGCAAAATCCACCTGTCATCGCTCGTGAGCAACTCCGGGCGAATCTCCCCCTCCATTGCGCCGCCCTGCATTTCGCGAAAGCGGCAGGCGTTCCACAGCTTGTTGCAAAAGTTGCGGCCAAGCTCGACGTCTTTCTCGTCGAACAATACATCGAGGCCAAGCGGCGCACTGCGCATCGTGCCAAACCGGAGGGCGTCAGCGCCGTAACGGCCGATGAGTTCCAGCGGGTCGGGCGAGTTGCCGAGGCTCTTCGACATCTTGCGACCCTTTTTGTCGCGAATAATGCCGGTGAAATAAACATTGCGGAACGGCAGGTCGCCCCTGTACTCATACCCCGCCATGATCATGCGGGCGACCCAGAAGAAAATGATGTCCGGCCCGGTGACGAGGTCGGTGGTGGGATAAAATTTCTTGAGCGTCTCGGTCTCCTTCGGCCAGCCCATAGTGGCAAACGGCCACAGCCACGAACTGCACCAGGTGTCGAGCACGTCGGGATCCTGTTTCCAGCCGTCGCCCTCGGGAGTCTCGAGCCCGCAGTAAACCTCCTCGCCCCGATACCAAACCGGAATACGATGCCCCCACCATAGCTGGCGGCTGATGCACCAATCCTGCAGCTCCCCCATCCAGTGGTCGTAGGTCTTTGACCACCGCACGGGATGGAACTTCAGCGTGCCGTCAGCCACACAGGCACGGGCGGTTGGCTGGCTCGGATATTTCAGAAACCACTGCTCAGAGAGACGCGGCTCGACCGGCACATCGGCGCGTTCGCTGAAGCCGACGTTGTTCTTGTAATCCTCCACCTTCACCAACGCGCCAAGTTCCTCAAGCTTGGCCGCAGCCTCCTTGCGGGCCTCGAAACGATCCTTCCCGGCCAAGTCTGCACCGGCCAAGTTGTTCATCCTGCCATCAGCTTCGAGGACGTCGATGACTTCCAGCCCGTGCCGTTGGCCAATGTCAAAGTCGGCCTTGTCGTGCGCGGGCGTGACCTTCAGCACGCCTGTGCCGAACTCGATGTCGATGTGTTCGTCAGCGACGATGGGCAAATGCGCCTGGTTTTCCACCGGCAACGGTCGAATGGCGTGTTTGCCGACCAACTGGCCGTAGCGCGGATCCTTCGGGTTCACCGCAAACCCACTGTCACCGGGGATGGTCTCCGGCCTCGTGGTGGCGATCTCGAGCCATGTGTCCGGCTCCTCGACGACCTGCACCTTGAAATAATAGAGCCGGCTGTGTTGCTCCTTCATGATGACCTCCTCGTCGGAGAGGGCGGTCAGCGACTTGGGACACCAGTTCACCATCCGTTTACCGCGGTAGATGAGGCCCTTTTTGTATAGATCGACGAAGACTCGTTGCACACACTGCGTGTACTCCTTGTCCATCGTGAATCGCAGCCGCGACCAGTCGCACGACGCGCCGAGCTTTTTCAACTGCTCGATGATGATGCCGCCGTGCTTCTCCTTCCATTCCCAAATGTGCTTGAGCAACTTCTCGCGGCCCAAGTCGTCGCGATGCTTCATCACGCCCTCCTTGCGCAGCGCGCGCTCGACCACGTTTTGCGTGGCGATACCGGCGTGGTCGGTCCCCGGCAGCCATAGCACCTCCTTGCCGTCCATCCGCGCCTTGCGGGCAAGGATGTCCTGAATGGTGTTGTTGAGAACATGCCCCATGTGCAGCACGCCGGTGACATTTGGCGGCGGGATCACAATCGAATACGCTTGACGCGCATCGCACACCCTCCCGGGGTCCGCCGTAAAACATTCATTCTCCTCCCAGAATGAATACCACTTCGTTTCCACTGACTGAGGGTCGTAAGCCTTGGGAATTTCCGGCATGGATATTGAATTTAACTGCCTGCGAAAGTTATTTTTTCAGCAGGCGGAACTCGATGCTGTCCAACAAGGCCTGCAAACTGGCTTCGATGATATTTTCATCCACGCCGACCGTGTACCATCTCTCTTTGCCGTCAGTAGACTCGATGAGGACGCGGGTTTTTGCTGCCGTGCCGCTTCCGCCGTTGAGGATGCGCACCTTGTAATCGGTGAGTTTCACCCGTTTAAGCACGGGGTAAAACCCACGCAACGCATTTCGCAGCGCATGATCGAGCGCGTTCACCGGGCCATCGCCATCGGCCACTGTGTGGGCCGTCTTGTCGCCGACTCGCACCTTGACGGTTGCCTCGCAAACATGCTCGACACCATCCCCGTGCATGGAAACGTGAAATGCCTCCAGATGAAATGCCGGCTCGACCCGGCCAAGCGCCTTGCGAATCAGCAGAGCCAGCGATCCTTCCGCGCCCTCGTAATCGTAGCCGAGATGCTCCTGTTCCTTGACCTTGGCCAGGATGCCTTTCAACTGCGGCGTGTCGTTGTTGACGCGAATGCCCATTTCCTGCGCCTTCATCACAATGTTGCTGCGGCCGGCCAGGTCGCTCACAAGAATGCGGCGCTTGTTGCCAACCACGTCCGGGTTCGCATGCTCGAAACTCTGCGCCACCTTTTGTACGGCGTTCACATGCATGCCCCCCTTGTGCGCGAAGGCAGTTCCGCCAACCCACGGCTGGCGGCGGTCCGGCATTAGGTTGGCTGTTTCATCCACGAAGCGGGACAATTCCCGCAACTTGCCGATGCTCGCCCTCGGGATCGTGCGCCTGTCCATCTTGAGTGAAATATTCGGGATGGCGATGGTGAGGTTGCAGTTGCCAGTGCGTTCCCCATAGCCGTTGATGGTTCCCTGCACCTGTGTCGCGCCGGCGTCCACGGCGACCAACGCGTTGGCCACACCGAGGCCGATGTCGTTGTGGGTATGAATCCCCACGTTGCAGGAAAGCCTCTCACGAGCGGCGGCTGTGATGGCGGTCACTTCGCTCGGCAGCGAGCCACCGTTGGTGTCGCACAACACCACAAAATCAGCCCCGGCCTCCTCCGCTGCGAGCCACGTGGCCATCGCGTACCCAGGGTCATCCTTGTAGCCGTCGAGCGCATGCTCGGCGTCGTAGATGACTTTTTTGCCCTTCTTTTTCAGGAACCGGATCGTGTCGCCGATCATCGCCAGGTTTTCCTTCGGCGTCGTGCGCAGCACTTCCTTCACGTGCAACAGCCACGTCTTGCCAAAGATGGTGACCACCGGCGTCTTGGCGTCGATGAGCAACTTGACCTGCGGATCGTCCTTGGCGGCAACTTTCTTGCGGCGTGTCGAGCCGAAGGCGGCAATTTGAGTGTTCTTCCACTTGCGCCTCGCCGCCTTCTTGAAAAACTCAATGTCCTTTGGGTTACTCCCCGGCCAGCCGCCTTCCACGTAGTGCACACCAAACGCATCGAGCTTCTCGGCCACGCGCAGCTTGTCCGCCACCGAGAAACTCACACCCTCGCCCTGCGTGCCGTCACGCAGTGTCGTGTCATAGATTTCCACCGAATTCTTCATCAAAACAAGCGGACTGCCCCGCCAAGGCCGGTAATTTCTACTGCCTGAAGCCTAGTGACACCAGCACCAAAAGCGCGCTTGGCCAAGCGCTACAAATCCCCCTCGAAACCCGACTGGCGAATCGCCTCGTACAAAACCAAGGCCACGCAGTTTGAAAGATTCAGCGAACGCGCCTTGTCGTGAAACATCGGGATGCGCAGCCAGCGATCCCCGGCTTTGCGGCAAAGTTGCACCGGCAGCCCGGCGGTTTCCCGCCCAAAAACAAGATAATCCCCGCTGGAAAACCGGGCATCGTGATAGCGCATTGGCCCGCCGGACTCGACGAACCAAAGCTTGGCTTCACCCGAAATCGAACCAGCAAATGCCGCCCAGTCCGGCCACTTCTTCCAATCGACGTGCTGCCAGTAATCCATCCCAGCCCGTTTTAACCGGCTGTCGTCCAAGTCAAAACCAAGCGGCTCGATCAAGTGCAGCTTCGTTCGGGTCGCCGCACAAAGCCTCGCCACGTTGCCTGTGTTGGGCGGAATTTCCGGCTCGACCAAAACGACGTTCAACCCACAACCCGTGCGGCTCATCGCCCGGCCTTCCCCCTGCGGTAATGAACCTTCCATAAAACCAATCCGTGCGGCGGCGCGGTCACGCCCGCCCGGGCGCGGTCGCACGATTTCAAAATATCACGAACGTCGCCTGGCTTGAGTTTGCCGGTTCCGACCTCGACCAGTGTCCCGACGATTCCGCGACACATCTTGTACAGGAAGCCGTCGCCCTCGATGACCCAAGTCAGCATCGAGTCTTTTTTGTATATTTTACAGCCCGTCACCGTGCGAACCGTCGAGCGCAGCTCGTACTCGCGCTTCACGGCAAAGGCGCGAAAGTCGCGCTTGCCGACGAAGTGTCTCGCCCCTCGCTGCATGCGCTCGAAGTCCAACTCACGTGGCACGTGCCAGGCAGTGTTGTGTTGCAGGGGATCCATCACCGGATGATTCCAAACGGAGTAACGGTACTGCTTGCCAGTGGCATCGAACCGCGCATGAAAGGTCATCGGCACGCGCCTGGCTTCCATCACACGAACGTCATCCGGCAAAAACGCATTCAGGGCCAAGCGCAACTTTCGATCCTCGATTCGATATTCTGCTTTAGAAACCTCCACATGCGCCACCATCCCGCGTGCGTGCACACCGGTGTCCGTACGGCTCGAGCTGTGAATCCGTTTTACACTCGGGAAAAGCCGCCGCAGCGCCTCCTCGATCCGCTGCTGGACGGTCACGCCGTTTTTCTGCACCTGCCAGCCCTTGTAGTGCGTCCCGTCATACGCAACGGTCAGCTTGAGTTTCAGGTGATCCATGGGGTTCAGGCCAGGCTGTCGAGGTACGATTGCAGCAGGATCGCCGCCGCGATCGCATCGACGTTTTGTCGTTTCTTCTTTTTCTTCGCCCTGCCCTCGGAGAGCGCCCGGTTGGCCTGCACGGAAGTCAGCCGCTCGTCCCAGGTTTTCATCGGCACGGTGATGCTGTTTTTCAACACCGCCTCAAACTCGCGCACTTTCAGCGACGCCTCGCCGTAGCTGCCATCCATGTTTCGTGGCATGCCCAGCAGGATCAACTCCACCTCGTACTCGCGCAGCAGTTCCCTCAACCGATCGAGGAATCCGGAGAACGGTTCCGCCGGGATGAACTCGAGCGGCTGTGCGATCATTTTGAATTCGTCGCTCATCGCGATGCCCATTCGGACTGTGCCGTGGTCTATGGCGAGGACTCGCATGAGCTAAAGCGTCTTCATGACCCTGGCCGCGGCCTCGATCGTCCTCCCGATTGCCGCCTCATCGTGTGCCGCCGAGACAAACCCGGCCTCGAACTGCGACGGCGCCACGTAAACCCCCGCCTCCAGCATCCCATGGAAATAGTTGCCGAACCGTTCGCGGTCACTGCTCATCGCATCGGCCATGTTGTGAACCGGCGCGTCGGCGAAGTAACAGCACGACATCGAGCCAATTCGCTGCAACTGAACCGCAACCCCGGCCGCCTCCGCCGCCCTGGCCAAGCCGTCCGACAGCGCTTGGCCAAGCGCCTCGATTTTTTTGTAAACGGAACCGTCCGTCAGCGCCTCCAGCACAGCGACACCGGCAGCCATCGCCAGGGGATTGCCGCTCAGCGTGCCCGCCTGGTACACCGGCCCGTCCGGCGCGAGGCAGTCCATGATTTCACTCCGACCTCCAAAAGCACCAACCGGCAAGCCGCCGCCGATGACCTTCCCGAAACAGCTCAAGTCCGGCGTGATGCCAAAGCGCCCCTGCGCCCCGGCCAAGCCCAAGCGAAAGCCGGTCATCACCTCGTCAAAAATCAAAAGCGACTCATGCGCGGCGGTGATTTCACGGAGAAGCTCCAAGTAGCCGTCGCGCGGCAGATACAACCCGGCGTTGGCCGGCACCGGCTCCAAAATGATCCCGGCGATATCTGAGCCATGCCCGGCAAACGCCCCGCGCACCGCCTCCACATCGTTGAACGGCAGCACGATCGTTTGGCTGGTAAACTCCGGCGGCACGCCGGCGCTGTCCGGTTGCCCAAGCGTCAGCGCGCCCGAGCCGGCCTTGACCAGCAGCGAGTCAACGTGCCCGTGATAACAGCCCTCAAACTTGATGATTTTGTTGCGCCCGGTGAAGCCACGGGCCAAGCGGATCGCCGACATTGTCGCCTCGGTGCCGGAGTTGCACATGCGCACCTTCTCCACCGACGGCACGGCGTTGACAACCAACTCCGCCATTCGGACCTCGAGTGGATTCGGGATGCCGAAACTCGTACCCAGCCCGGCCGCTTTTTGCACAGCCTCGACAACCACCTGCGGGGCGTGCCCCAAAATCGCCGGCCCCCACGTGCCCACGTAGTCGATGTACTCGTTGCCGTCGGCATCCCAAACCGTGGCGCCTTTGGCTCGAACGGCGAAAAACGGATTGCCGCCGACCGCGCGAAAGGCCCGCACGGGTGAGTTCACCCCGCCGGGAATCCACTGCAGTGCCCTGTCAAAAAGAGCCTGAGATTCTGCGCTCGACCGCATGCCGCGACAAAATACCGACTCCCCCTCCAAACGCACGCGGAAAGTGCAAATCAGTTACCAACCATGTCGCCTTCGAGCAAATAATCCGCGATGTGGACGGCGCGGATGTGATGCGCGCCGGCCTTGCGCAGCCCGGATTGAATTTGAAGCAGGCAACCGGGATTGGTCGTAACGACCACCTCTGCGCCGGAATCGATGATGTTTTGCACTTTGCGTTTCTGCAGGCGACTGGCCATTTCGGGTTCGGTCAGGTTGTAACTCCCGGCGCTGCCACAACAGAGATCCGACTCGGCAAGCTCGACGAACTCCTCGCCCGACTTAGCTTTCACCAACTCGCGAGGCTCGATTGTGATCCCCTGCGCGTGGGCCAAATGGCAGGCATCGTGATAGGTGACTTTCGCGCCCGAACCGGAAACCGGAAATCGGGAACCGTCCAGCCAAGAAACCAAGTCTTTGACTTTGGCGCTGAACGCTTCCGCCCGTTCCGCCCAAGCGGGATCGTCTTTGAGCAACTCGCCGTATTCGACGAGGGTTGACCCGCAGCCGGCGGCGTTGATGATGATCGCGTCGAGCGGTTCATTCTCGAACGCCGCAATGTTGCGGCGCGCACAATCCCGCGCCTTGGCCAGTTGGCCACTGTGGGCATGCAACGCGCCGCAGCAGCCCTGCCCCTTTGGTGTGAGCACATCCCAGCCGTCGCGATTGAGCAACTCGGCACTTGACTCATTCGTGTCGCCGAACATGACCTGCATCACGCAGCCCTCGATGAAGCCAACCTGCCCCCTCGCCACCCCCTTGGCCAAGCGCTTGGCTGGCAGCTTGCCCCTGGCCAGGCGCTGCGGCAGCAGTTCCATCATTTCCCGGGCAAACTTGGGCAGCAAAAAGCCGAACCGCAAAAAGCGAATCGCACGCACCGGCAACAAGGCCAGCCGCATCCGCCACGGGAACGGAAAAACCTGCCCGATGACGAGTCGGCGCAAAAACCATTGGAACAGGCCGCGCCCGTGGTGTTTCTCGATGTGATCGCGCGTCTCCTCGAGCAGCGTCCCGTACTGCACCCCGCTTGGGCAGGCGCTCTCGCAGGCGCGGCAGCCCAGACACAAATCAATATGCCGAACCGCTGCAGCCTCCACACCCAACTGGCCCGACTGCATGGCGCGCATGATGTAAATGCGACCACGCGGCGAGTCATTTTCATTTCCGGTCTCGAGGTAAGTCGGGCAGGATGAGAGGCACAGCCCGCAATGTACACAGGCCAGTGCCTTGGTTTCATCGAGAAATTGGCCAACCGCGCTCATCCGGTCAGCACTCCTTTTGGGTCAAAAATCTCCTTTACCCTCTTCTGTAAATCCGGCGACGGAACCTCCGGCAACTTGGCGCTGGGATGATAAATCACACCATTGCCTGCACGGGCCACGAACGACTCATCGGCCATGTTCTGCAAAGTCGAAATCAATTTCCCGGGAGAAACTGACGTAAAGTTGGGAGCCGTTTGGCGGAATTGGGCATCGTAATCGAGTGACGCCTCACCTCCAAAGGCAAGCTCTTTCACAGTACGCGACTGGGCCTCGACGTCGGCGCTTGGCCCGGTGAAACCG
>QOAX01000181.1 GCA_003972865.1 Verrucomicrobiota bacterium
AAACAAAAACTCGTTCGATAGCAACAATGCCTGTGCCAGTTCAGCCCACGGATTTGGCGCTGACGACTTGCCGGAAGAAGACACCTTTAATTGACTGCGATCAACCACATAGCGCTTGGCCAAGGCTAATTCATCGATTGCAGGTTCACGGCCAAGCACTTGCCGATACAGTTGACGAATGCCCTGCTCCGCCCCGCCGCTGTCTTGGCCCAAGCCCTGCGCCGCCGCCTCCGCTTGGGCGATGACGAACGGGCTGTTCAACAGAAACAGCGACTGCTGCGGCACAGTGGTTTGGGAACGGCTCGGTGCGGAAATATCCGGGCACGGAAAATCGAATACGCGGAACAGGTCTGGCAACTTTTCGCGATCGACAAATGAGTACATCGTGCGTCGCCGGTTGGTGGAATCATCGGGGCGCTGCTCGGTCGGCCGCCCTCCGGTGCGACGCTCCAGTTGGCCGGCGACGGAAAGCATCGAGTCGCGCATTGCCTCGAAACCCAGCCGGCGGCGGTTCATGCGCCAGAGCCATTTGTTCTCCGGATCGGCTTTGCGATGTTTTGGTCGATCGACACTCAATTGCTGCCAAGTGCTGGAAAGCAGGATCAGCCGGTTCAGTTTTTTGATCGACCAATCGTTTTTCACCAGCCAAGTCGCCAAGTAATCGAGCAACTCCGGGTGGCTCGGGGCAGCACTCCGAACCCCGAAGTCGCTCGGCGTGACCACAAACCCCTGGCCAAAGTGCCAGGCCCAAACCCGGTTCACGATCACCCGTGCCGTGAGTGGATTGTCGCGATGCGCGATCCCCTTGGCCAAGGCCAGGCGACCGCTGCCGTTTGAAATTTCACGCGCTTGGCTACCGGCATAAATCGCCGGCACATGTCGTTTCGCCACTTGGCCAAGTCGTTTCGAGTCGCCACGGAGGAACACGCGCTGAATCACCGGCTTGGCCCTGTCCACCATCGCCATGGGCCGCGGCACAACCGCATCCCATTTTTCGAGAAACACCCGCTCGATTTCGGCAAAATGTTTTCGCACCTCAGTACTTTCGTCGAGCGTGTACAGATCTTCCGACTCGTCCACAGTCATCGTCGCCGGTGACTCCGCGGCATAAAGCACCTGCCGTAGTTGCTCACGGTTTGCATCGGCAAAGCCGGCTGCTTCCGGGGATTCCTTCCACTTGGTTTGCCAATCGGTTTCGATGCCCTCGAGCAACTCGCCGTAAACATCGGCGACGTCTGCCATGGACTCTATCGTCTCGTTTTCGAACGCCGCCAGGGCGAGCGGGTTCGCGTTGCCGCAGGCTTTCCACGCGCTCACTTCGGCAGTGAAACGGCTCGGAATTTCCTCACGCTTTACATCGAACAATCGCCGCCAAAGCCCGAGTACCGGGTCGTTCGGTTGCTTGGCCTCGAGAAACTGCCGCCAGCGAATCACTCCCCCACTGGCGTATGCGGCGACTTCGCGGATGATGCCGCGATCGGTGCGAATCACCGGCTGGGCCTGCGTGCGATGGGCCGGTGTTGATTGGACGATGTACCGCAAGTAGTCGCCGGACCAGGCTCGGAGTTCGTGCTGAATCTGTTGACGCAACTTGGCGCGGAGAGCCCGGTATTTTTCGGAAGTCTCCTTGAGCTTGGTTTGAAACTCGGCATCCTCGCCGCTGGCTTGGTCGGTGAGTTTCGGCCATTGATCCGGTGAAGGCTCTCGTGAACTCGCGAAGATGCCGTAGAGCGAGTAGTAGTCCTCGGTCAGGATCGGATCGTATTTGTGATCGTGGCACCGGGCGCAGGCGGCGGTCAGGCCGAGAAGCCCGCGGGTGACGACATCGATGCGGTCGTCGATGATCTCGTGCGGGAAAAAGTTGTAGCGCGAACCGACCGTCAAAAAACCAAGCGCAGCAAGTGACTGTGAATCTTTCGTACCGAGTAAATCGGCGGCGATTTGTTCGCGCACAAATTGATCGTAAGGCAGATCCTCGTTGAAGGCTCGGACGACGTAGTCGCGGTAGGTGTAGGCGAAGGGGTACTTGGGTTCCCCGGCATCGACGTAGCCTTTGGCATCGGCGTAGCGGGCGACATCCAGCCAGTGCCGGCCCCAGCGCTCGCCGTACTCCGGCGAGGCCAACAACCGATCGACAAGTTTCGTCATCGTTTGCTGTGGATTAGCGGCGTGTTCGTTTTCGAAAGCAGCCACCTCCGCACTCGTCGGAGGCAAGCCGATCAAGTCAAAGTACGCGCGGCGAATGAGCGTTCGCGGCGGCGCTTGTGGCGATGGATCCATTCCGGCCTCATTGAGTTTTCGGAGGATAAAGTGATCGAGGGGCAAGCTTGGCCAAGCGTGATCGGCCACCTTTGGAATCGGTGGATTTGCGATGGGCTGAAAAGCCCAATGTTTCCTCTTTTCGCCCTCCGCTTGGCCAAGCGGTGAAGCTGTGGAAACCAACAGCAACCCAAGCAACCAAGTGGCGGTTCGCTTGGCAAAGGTTTCAGTGATCGCTTTGGTTAGCAGAAAAATCAAGGGCCGCAAAAAGCCTATGCGGCGATGAATGGGTGACAAGCGAAAAACCGGTAAATCAGTCGGATTCACTCAAGCGCCTGGCCGGTTTTTCGTGGAGCATCTCGTGCGCTTCCTCGAGAATGCCGGGAATACGCCCGGCGAACGGGCTCTTGGCCAAGGCGGCGGCGAGGTCGAGTTCGGTAGCCTTGGCCGCGGTTTCGCCGGGGAACCAGTGGTCGGCCTGGCCGAGCAGATTGTAACGCATCTTGCCCCAGTCGACCAAGTCGAGTGACTTGGCGTAGGTCCACAGCCGAAGGATCTCGAGCACGTTGATCGTGCCGGGGACGTCGAGATATTCGGGAACGTTCCCGTGCCAGCGATCGCACCAATCCTGCCCCAGCACGTTGACCATCTCTTCGCGGAGCCGGGCCTCGATCGGCGCGACGGTTTCGGCGATGCGGTCGTACTGTTCGAGCGCGGCGATGTGTTCGTCGAAGTCGCTTGGCTTGGCCGCGCCGCAACTTAAGGTGTGCACCTGCGGGCGGTTCAGGCAGTACAACGCGTTGAACTGCATCGGCGAAAGCGGCTGGCAAAGCTCAACCAGCTTTGGTGGCGGCGAGTACAGTTTGCCGCCCTTGTCGTTGGGGCTGATGATGAAAACCCCCATGTCGCGCCGGGCGGCCGCCTCGATGCACGACCAGTTCAGGTCGTTGACGAAGTACCAGTGCAGGTTCACGTACTCGAATACGTCGCTCTCGATCGCCTGCCGGATGAGGTGCGTCGGCGCGTGTGTCGAAAAACCGATGTGTCGTGCGCGACCCTCATCGATGAGTTTGTGAACCGCCTCGACGCAACCGCCCTTGCGCAGCGACCACTCGAGAAACTGGGCGTTGTTGACGCCATGCAGCGACAGCAGATCAACATGGTCGAGTTGCAGATGGCTCATCGACTTGTCGAACGTATCAAGGAACTCCTTCTGCGTGGCAAACGGCGCGATCTTGGTTTGGACGATTAACTCGTCGCGCGGCAGCTTGGGCAGCACGAGGCCAAGCTGCATCTCGGACGAGCCGTAGCCGCGCGCGGTCTCGATGTGGTTGATGCCCAGCTCGAGAGCGCGGTGGATGATCGCCTCAATGTTGGCCTGCCCCTCGGCCGGCACCTCGCTGGGATCGATGTCGTCCCACTTGTGCTGGTAGCGCATCCCTCCACAGGAAAAAACCGGGATTTGAAGCTCCGTCTTGCCGAACCGCCGATATTTCACGTTGCGGCAGTTTTGGGTTTCATAGGGAGGGATTCAAGAAGAACCAGTTGCGGCCTGGCGCCTGGCCAAGCGGATGCCCGTGGACTTACTCGCCGGGTATCCCGAACCGTACCACGGTCTCGTCCGGACGGGCCAGGCCAAGCTGTTCGCGGGCCAGTCGCTCGACGGTCTTGGGGTCGGTCTTGAGGGAATCTATCTCGAGGCGAATCTGGCGGTTGGCGGCTTCCTCCTCCTGGATTTGCCTGTCCAACTCGACGATCTGCTGGCGCATCACCTCGTTTTGGTGCATGAGCGGGAAGTAAAGAATGGCCACCCAGACCAAGGCGGCAATAGCCGACAACGAGGCAACCACACGGGTCATCCTGTCCCAGATACTGTTGTTTACGTTCATCTCCTTGGTGGGCGAAACACCCAAGCGCGAACTCAAAGCGGGGAAACTAGCCACAACCAAAGCCGGGCATCAACCAAAAAAAGGGGGAATGCGACCTCCCCGGTGCGGATCAAATCTCCACGTTCTCGAAGAGCGACTCGGTGTTGAGCTTGGCCGAACTGTCCTCCTGGTCGATGGGGTTCAACGCTTTTTTCAGGTACTCCACGGCATCGGCCACGCGCTGGACGCTCTTGGGCAGGGCCGCGCCGGCGGCATTGGGATGGCCGCCACCCTGCAACTGCTTGGCCACCGGCAACGCCTCTCCGTCAGAACTGCGCAAGCTCACCATGAACTGGTTGCCGCCGATGCGGTTGAGCGTCAGCAACACCCGGTGGGACGAGTCGGACTCACCCAGCAGGCGGTGCAGGATCACGTTCGAGTTGCCCACCACCGTCTTAACCAAGCCAACCTTCGGGGAAATTTGCTGGATGTTTTGCCGGCTCCAGTTCAGGCCCATCGGATCCTCCACCTCGCGCTTGACCCGCATCACCTCCAGCAGCGGATGATCCAGCAGTTTCTCCGGATCCCCGTTCACCAGCGAGTACATGTTCCAAAATCCGTACGTCTTCACCAGCGTGCCGTGATCGTTGGCCAGCTCAAACTCCGGGTCATCCTGCAGGAACAGGTCGCCCACGTTGGCAAGGTGCACCAACCGGTCGAGCGTCTCCGACTCGAGACCGTGTTCCCTGCATAACTCGTAAGCCAGTAGACAGGCACTCTTGCCCAAATCATGCACCAGCCGCGCCTTGGTTGGCTTCGCCGTGGTGATGTGATGATCCACCACCACCCAGTTGATGCGATCCATTCGCTCCTCGAACGCGAGGTCACTCACCCAGGCGGAGCTTTCACGCAGACAGCGGCTGTGCCACGCGTGAGTCTGGTACGCCAGTAGTCGCACCTCCTCCCCGTACAACGTGGCGGAAAGTTTCTGGAGCAGCATGCCCGAGAGCAAACCGTCCAGGTCGCCGTCGTGCGTGATGATGATTTCGGGTTTGGGAAGCAGGCCCATAAAGCGGCGGGAAGATTACAACAACTGTTGACACAACCAAGGCCAAAGTTGCAGGGAAGTGGATCGAAAAAACGGCTCACTCGAAGTGGTACCAGTGGAGGGACTCGAACCCACACTCTCGTGAAAGAAGCGGATTTTGAATCCGCCGCGTCTACCAATTCCGCCACACTGGCACTAAAACTGGTACCCCGGGTAGGACTTGAACCTACAACCAATTGATTAAGAGTCAACTGCTCTACCATTGAGCTACCGAGGCACTCCGGTCGCCGACGCCGACGCGTCGAGAGCGGCGTTTTTTAATCAGGGAGCCGTCGGCGCGCAAGGTTTTTGTTGAACGCTCGCCGATGGGAATTGGTTTGGACGACGAAGAGCCGATGCCCATACTGCGCCGCCTCGTGGGCTGCGTTCCAGAACAACCCAACGCCAAGACAAACCGGCTGAGCATATTCGCTAGCCGATACTGGTTTCTGGCGATGCTGGTGCTGATGATCCCGGCGGGGCTTTGGCTACCGGGAGGCGGCCGGGCCATCAAGGACGCCGGCTGGGTGACGCCGGTGCTGGTGGGCGTGATGATGGCCGTCTCCGGCTTCACGCTGGACACCGGCAAACTGCACCGGCAGGCGGCCAACCTCGGCGCGATCACGCTGGTGCTCTTCTCGACCTACTGCCTTGCGCCGGCGGTGGCATACGGGCTGGCGCTGTGGCTGCAACCGGCTGACAACCCGCATTTCCTGACGGCGGTGATGATCATGGCCGCGCAGGCCAGCAGCCTGGCCTCAGCGCTGGCGTTGACCGTGCTGTCGCGAGGCAACCAGGAACTGGCGCTCATCTTCACGCTGCTGTCGAGTTCGCTGACTGTGGTGCTGACGCCGCTGGTGCTACAGGTGAGCATCGGCGCCTCGGTCGAGATTCCCCTTGGCCAAATGATCCTGAAAATGCTGTTGGTGGTCGTGATGCCGGTGGCGCTTGGCCAGGCGCTGCGCCGGTTTTTGTGGGACAAGGCCAAGCCGCTACTCAGGGGCATCCGCCTGGTTCCGCAGATGATCATTGTCGTGTTCGTGTACTCCGGCTTCTCGGTGGCCACCGGGCAAATCAACGGCAACGCCGATGTCGTGCTGCGCATTGTCGTCGTCTCCGCGCTGCTGCACGCGATCCTGCTGGCGTGGAACTTTGGCGTGTCGGTTTTGTTGCGAATGGACAGAGGCACCGGCACGGCGCTCGTCTTTTGCGGCTCGCAAAAAACATTGCCGAACGGCATCTACCTTTGGCAGCACTTCTTTGGCGACAACCCCATCGGCGCACTTCCCCTCGCGCTGTATCACCTAATTCAACTGATCGCTGACTCGCTGCTGGTGCCGTTCTTTGAGCGACGAAACCAAGCGGAAATTAAATCCTAAACCGAGAACCGGGAACCGGCGATTAGTTGCGCATCCAATAGCGCAGCGGCGAGTGACGGATGAGGTCGATGAGAAACTCATTCAGCCGAGCCGCCTTGGGTTCCTCCAGCCGCATGGTGGCCAGGGCCGTGAGCAGGAGCACCCCCGCGACTCCGGTAAAGTAAATGGTGTATTCATTCCACTCGATGCCGAGCCAAACCGACTCCCGGCCGGACAGGATGTCGATCATCAATCCCCAAAGCGTCGGCGACATCCCCATGGCGAGGTTGCCGACAACGGCGAACACGGCGAAGTAGTGGCTGCTGCCCAGGCGCGGCACGGTCGCCATCGCCAGTCGCGTCATCGACATAGTCACACTCGCCAGCACAAAGCCAAAGCTGAAGTACAGGCCGGTGACAGCGAAAAAATTGAGCGCCACCACCCCGCCGGCGATCAGCCCGAACACCGCCACGCAAACCAGGCCGGTGGCCAGCCCGAAAAAAATGATCGGCCGGCTGCCCAAGCGGTCGAGGCGCGACTTGAGAAACCAAAGCGTCCCGAGCGCGCCGACGAACTTGGCCGCCGAGGCGAGCATGATGTGGTTGTCCTGCATGCCGGCCTCGGCCTTGAGGTACTTGACCGTGAACGCGGCCAAGCCGCCCAGCGCGATCGCCATGAACAGCTCCACCCAGAGCAATTTGCGAAACGGTTGGTTGCCGAAAATCTCGGTCCACGGGGCTTCCTGTTTTTTGCCAGCCTCCTCGCTTGGCGGCGCAACGGCCGGCACACGGAGAATGAAGTAGATGCTCCAGACCCCCGCGAGGCAGCTGAATCCAAACAGGAAACTGAACTGGCCGCTCGTCGGCGCCCGGCCAAGGTACGCCGCCACCAGCAGGAACGCCACAAGGCTGCCCGCATTGACGTAAGCTTGGTTAAGGACAAGGTACCGTCCGCGGATGTTCTCCGGGATCAGCCCGCGAATCCACGGGTACCATGCGCAACTGGCAATGCCGCGCACCACGTTGAAGGCGAACAATAGCACGAGCACCAGAGCGAGTTGGCTCTGCTTGTTGATCACGCCGTCGAGCAACGGAACGAACACCAAACCGAACACAAAAATCAACCGCAGCGACCAGCCGATGGTGATGAACAGCTTGTAACCCCAGCGCCCGACATGCGCGGCGGCGGGAATCTGGAAAACAACCATCAGCGGCGTCATCCCGGCGATGAGTCCCATCACGGTGGCGCTGGCCCCGAGGCTTTCCGCGTATAGGAAGATTGGGCTGTCCATGATGATCTGGCAGGACAGGAAATTGAGGAAGAAAAACCAGAAGAGACTTTGGATGCCCTCGGGGAATTTTGGCTTGGCAGCGGGGTCGCTCAAGGCCGGGGAGTGGGCCACAGTTGGTGGCCGGAGGTCAAGCGGGTGCTTAGAAACCCCGCTGCGGCTTGTTGGCGCTGGTACCCGGCTTTTGGTTGAGCAGCCCGCTGCGAATGGCCGGCTGCCGCCGATCCCTCGACTGGAAAAGCAGCGGCAGCTCCTGCCGCGCAGCCGACGGGGGCGAGGCAAAAGCCGATGAAAATGGATTGTTCGCCGATGCAGGCGAAGTCAAGCCCGGCGGCAGCTTGAAGCCGGCCGACATCCCGCCTACTCCAACCCCGGTCACCGGCGTGGACGGCTTCGGGGCCATGCCACGGCTAAAGCTCATCGGGTCGAGGCCAAGCGCACCCTTGCTCGAACCTCCCGGCTTGGCATCGAAATAGTTTTTGTTGCTAAAAAAGTTCGCCCCGCTTTTTTTCTGTTGCTGAAAAAAACCGCCGTGACCCACGGCTCCCGATTGGCCAAGCGCTTGGCTCGCCTCCGGACGTCCGCCATTCTGGCCCGCCCGGTTGCCCAAGGTCTTGAACGGATCCGTGGACTTGGTGCTCTTCCGCGAAAATGGCGAAAAATCGGCAAGCGCCGTCTTGGCGGCAAACGGCGACCGGGCGAGAAACAGCGACGACTCTTTTTTTCTGCCGTCCTCCTTGAACTCGTCCGGATTCAACTCGAACTCTGACTCAGTCAGGTCCTCCTCCTCATCCTCGCCCGGCAACCGCTCCAGTTGACCACGCCGACGGGATTTTTTGCGGGGCCGTTTCTCCTTCTCATCCGACCGAAGGAAATCCTGAACCACTCCGCGGGACTTGAAGAAGGAGTTTTGCCGGCCGCCGTCCTCGCCGCCGAGCAGGTCATTTTCCCTCGACCACTCCTCCACCATGTCGCCGGTTTTGTCATCCCCACCCAAGTCCTGGAACATCCAGTTTTTTTTCTTATCGAACAGCTCGAGCAATCTCTTGGAGGTCGCCCGGTCCATCGACGAGGCGCTGCCGGGGTAAAGGGCGGTGCCGACTCCGCTCAATGACTTAGCCCCGTCAAGGCTGCTCCGCCCGACCCAGGATCGGATATCCTTGGCGCGGCTCTTGAACGCGGCGCCACCCTTCGACGAGTAAAACCGGGCTTTTTCAGCCGAAACCGTCGGGGCACAAGCCCATCCAGCCAGCAGGAAAGCAGACAGGACAACGGTGGTTTTGGCGTTGGTTTTCAATTTGAACCCGGACTTGGGCGGCAGGACACCCGCGATTGTGACAGGCAGCGACGGACGATTGTTCAATTTTCCCCCGCCGACTCAGGCAGGATGCTGATCGGGTTGGTGAACAGCAGCGAATTGGGCACGAGGATTTTCTCCCCGTCCCGCTCCAGCTTGGTGTAGCGCAGGTCGATAGCCGTCACCTGGCCCTCGAACGTCTTGACCTTGATCAAGGCGCCCACCTTGAAGGGGCGATAGATCAGGATCAGCATCCCGGACAACAGGTTGCTGATCGAGTCCTTCAATGCAAAACTCACCGCGAAGCCGGTGAGCCCCAAACTGGCCACGATCGCCGAGACATCAAGCCCAAGCGTGCCCAGCGCCGTGACCAGGCCGACCGCTATCAGCACGACGTGCGCTGAGCGCGCCAGCAGGTTGATCACGCTCGAGTCGATCCCAGCGGTCGCGCCGGCCTTGCGAACCACCTTGCGGGCCATAGCCGCCAACACCCAAAAGACAAACAGGATCAGCAGCGACACGCCGATCTTTTGGGACCAGTCACCGAGCAATCTTTGCCAATCGTCGGTCAGGGCAGATGCGTCGCTCGCTGAACCCATGGTTTCAGCGGAATCTTTTTCTGCATCCCCGGGTTGCGCTTGGCCAAGGGCGGGGAGTGCCAGAGCCACCGTCAAAAAAACGATGACCAAGTGCTGCATGACAGTCGAGTATGTCTTCACGGGTTGGAAGGGTGTGGCAGTTGCCAGCAGCGTGCAAGCCCCGTTTGTACCGCTGCTTGACAAGCCGCCGCACTTGCCCAGCATCCTGCCCGTGAAATTCGTGGCCTCACCTCGGTGCAAATCTTTTGCCTCCGTGCTGGCGCTTGGCTGCTCGCTGAACGCGCTTGGCCAGGCGGAAAAAACCAGCCTGGCGACAACCGCGATGAAGGCTGTGGCCGACCAGGTCGAGGAGGACTGGGCGGACGGACGATGGAACCAGGCCGATGTCGGGCCGTTCATGAGCGCTGCCATCCACACGCCGCAGGGGCGCACGCTCAAGGGCATTGCCATCAAGGTCGGCGACACGGCGCAGGCCACGGTCTGTTTCAACACCGAACTGCTCGGCTACAGCGCGGCGTGGACGGGCGGCTTCCTCGAGTTTGATTCGAGGCGATACGGCCTGACCGGGAGCACAAAACCAAAAGGCCGCATCCTGTTCGCCAACGGCATGACGCCGGGCTGGGCGCATGCCGGCAAACTGGCCGACCCGCGCCAGCGCCAACTCGGTTCGCTCCCGCGCAACTGGGCCAAGTACCGCGGCCTGTACCGGCACGGCAACCGGGTGGTGCTCAGCTACACCGTCGGCGAAACCGGGGTGCTCGAGACGCCGTGGGCCGGCCAAGCCGATGGCCGGCTGTTTCTCACGCGCACACTCGAGTTTGACCAAGTAGCCAAGCCGCTGACCGGCCCGATCGCCGCCAAGCGCGGAGCGACTGCTGTGCTGCAAAAGATCGACGGCTTGACTGTGGCACACCTCCCCGCCGGCGACGAGACGCTCTGGGTCGTCGCGCTTGGCCAAGGCACCGGCTTGGCGGTGGAGAACGACCGCGTGCTGCTGACGGTCAAGCCCGACGCAGCCAAGCGTCTGGCCAAGGTGTTCATCATGCAGGCGCCGCTTGGCCAAGCAGAGTCCGTCGTGGCGCTGGCCAAGGCGAACGTCACCATCGAACCGCCGTCGCGCCTGACCAGGGGCGGCCCCGGCCTGTGGCCGCCCCTGACCACGCGGGGCGTCGTTGGCAAGCCGCGCGGCGCGTTCGTCATCGACACGATCCGGCTGCCGTTCGACAACCCGTGGAACGCGCTGCTGTTCACGGCCGGCCACGACTTTTTGCCGGACGGCTCGGCGCTGGTTTGCACCGTGCACGGCGACGTGTGGCGGCTCACCGGCATCGACTCGACGCTCGGGAACGTGACGTGGCGCCGCTTTGCCACCGGCCTGTTTCAGCCGCTTGGCCTGAAGGTGCTCGACGGCAATGCCTACGTCATCGGACGCGACCAGATCACACGGCTGCACGACCTCAACGGCGACGGCGAGGCGGACTTTTACGAATGCTTCAACAACGACCTGCTCTCGGCCGGCGGCGGGCACTCGTTTGCGACCAGCCTTGAGACCGACTCGAGGGGCAACTTTTATTTCACCAAGTGCTCTGAGAACACACCGCACGGCGGCTCGCTGATCCGTATCAGCGCCGACGGCGGCAATCTGGACGTGTTCGCGACCGGCTTCCGCAATCCGAACGGGCTGGGCATCGGCCCCGGCGACGTGATCACTGTGGGAGATCAGCAGGGCGGCTGGGTGCCGGAGACGCGGGTGGACGTGATGCGGTGGGGCGGGTTTTACGGCTTCATGCCGATGCATCATCGCGCCACGAAACCGGAGACGTACGACCCGCCGTTTGCGTTCGTGCCGCGGGTGCTCGACAACTCCGCCGGGGGGCAGGTGTGGGTGCCGCCCGGGCAATGGGGCGCGCTTGGCGGGCGAATGATCCACCTGTCGTACGGCCGCTGCACCGCGCTGCTGGCCCTGCCGGACGAGGCGCATCCCGGGCAGGGCGCGATGTGGCAACTCCCCGGCCGCTACCTCTCGGGCGCGATGCGCGGCCGGTTCAATCCGCACGACGGCCACCTGTACGTGAGCGGGATGCGCGGTTGGCAGACGGCGGCGGTACACGACGGCTGTTTCCAGCGGCTGCGATTTGTCGGTGGCGCGCTCCGGCAGCCGATCTGTTACGCCACGCGAACGGGCGAACTGGAGTTCACCTTCGACATAAAGCTTGACCGCGGGTTGGCCGAGGATCCGCAGAGCTACAGCCTCGAGCAGTGGAACTATCTCTGGAGCAGCGAGTACGGCTCGAAGGATTGGTCGATTAGCGATCCGAAGAAAAACGGGCGCGACCCAGTTGCGATCCAATCGGCAAAGTTGCAGTTCGATGGCAAAACGGTAATGTTGAGCGTACCCGGCTTGGCCAAGGCGATGCAGTTCCAACTGAAGTACGACATGGACGATATCGGTGGCGAGCTTGTCCGAGGCACGATGGCCGGCACAATCAACGAGTTATGACCGACGAACGACCCACCCCGAATCCGCCACTCTGGCTGGTGATGCTGGCCGCCGCAATGGCTGGCGGGATGGGCTGGGGCATTCGGGGCCAGTACGGACACGAGACCGGCGCGATGATCGCCGGCGTGCTGGTGAGCCTCGTGCTGGTGTTTCTCTTTTGCCCGGGCAACTCGTCGATCCATGTCATCCGGGCCGCCGCGCTGGGCACGATTGCTATGGGTTTTGGCGGCTCGATAACCTATGGACAAACGATCGGCCTGACCCATGACACGGCGTTGATCGGCAACTGGGCGGCCCTGCGCTGGGGCATGCTCGGCCTCGCCATCAAGGGCGGCGTGTGGATCGGGTTTGCCGGCTTCTTTCTCGGTCTGGGTCTGGGCGGCAAACGCTACCGGCCGTTCGAGATGTTTCTGCTGGTCTTGGGCATGCTCACTGCCGTCGTGGTGGGATGGTGGCTGTTCAACTCGCCGCACGATCCAGAACACAAACGGCTGCCGTTACTATTAGGCTTCAACACTTATTTTTCCGATCACTGGAAATGGGAACCCGGTGTTGAATTTAAGTCCCGCCCTGAAATTTGGGGGGGGCTGTGGTGCGCACTGCTCACCGGCATCCTGTACGCCACC
The DNA here is from genome assembly GCA_003972865.1 of Verrucomicrobiota bacterium. Classification (GTDB taxonomy): domain Bacteria; phylum Verrucomicrobiota; class Verrucomicrobiia; order Limisphaerales; family UBA1096; genus UBA1096. Next base: position 12,883 of record QOAX01000181.1, read on the forward strand.
TTCGCCAAGGGAGATCGGCTCGCCCGCAACCTGGCACTGTGGGGAATGCTCGGGGGGGCGCTGGGTTTTCCGCTTGGTCAATCGCTGCAGGCCAGCCATGGATGGAACAAACCGCAACAGGGCAAAGTAACCGTGTCCTACGATGGCAAAAAACCGGTATCGCTGCTGGAACTCAACGCGGAAGCCCCGACTCGATACGATGAGGCGAGGGTGTTTCCCCTAAACAATCCCGAGGGCGCCAAGAGCATGGTCATTACCTGGGATCATCAGGGACACAATAGCTGGTGGTGGTCCATCGACAACATTGAGATCGCCGACGAGCAGCAGTCATTGTTCGCCGAAAATTTCGACGGCTTGGACTTGGGACCGTTTGTTTCCGAGAGTGAATCTGGCGGTGATGGCACCGACTGGACAGCAAGCCTGCCAAGTGGATGGACGATGACTCGCGGCGATGGTCACGGTCCAACAATAGATCACAAGGTTATTGACGAGCTTCAAACGAACAACGAAACGATCGCTGAGTTTGATGGTTGGACTTTTGTGGATCCGGCTTCATGGAATGCGACAGCTGGTCAGGGTCGTGACCGGTTCTCCAAAGGCACCGGCGTCATTGCAATAGCCGATTCGGACAAGTTCAACGACAAGTCAGGCGCCAAGTTCAACGCCTCACTTTCAACGCCCCCGATTCATTTAACCGGTATTCAACCTGAAACATTGGTACTCCGTTTTGATTCCAGTTGGAGGCAGAAGAAACATCTCATGGAACCAATCACCCGGTATTTCAACTGGTGGAACATCATGGAGACCGCCTTCGGCACGGTGATGGGCGCGGTGCTTGGCCTTGGCCTGTGGCTGAACCGCCGACGCGTCGCCGTGTCGTCCGAGCCGGATGTCAGCCCCCTGCCCGGCTGGCTGATCGGCCTGTTGCTGGCGGTGCACGTGTCCCTCCTCGGGTTGGTCGAGTTCAGCAAATTCGAATGGATCGACGGCGTGTACGATCTTGGCCTGATGATGGGGCTGATCCCACTGGTGGCGTGTGTGCGTGGCAAGTGTTGGCCTTACCTGCAACTGCTGCCCATCACCCTGCTGCCCATCGCCGGCAAAACGCTCCGCGCGCTGGCAGACCCGATCAATCCCAGCGTGAGTTGGCTAGCCTACTTTATCCTGCCGATGCTGCTGGCTGTGACCCTCGCAGTCTGCTTTGCGCAAAAGGCAAAACCGGCCGGCGAACACCCGGCCTTCATTCGCAACGCGCTCCTTTTTTGCACGTGGGTTTACTTCGGGTTGAACTACGCCTTCTTTGGGTTCCCATTGCTGTGGGAAGACTGGGGTGGGCGCACGCCCAACGCGGTCCTTTTTTTCATCGCCGCCGTGGGCCTAACATTGACCGCCCTTTTCTTCAGCCCGCTCGGGCGGCGATGGCAATGGAAGGCGTGGCAAAGGGACTGGGATTGACCCCGGTTGGCCAAGCGCACACCCTCCGCCGCATGAAAATCTGCCGTTACCTGACTGCGGACAACCAGGTTTGCATCGGCTTGGCCAAGGGCGACAACGCCCTGCTCGACCTGTCGCCGGCCGGCATCGAGTCGATCACCGCGCTGCTTGAGAGCGATAACCCTACTGAGCGCTTGGCCGACTTGAGCGAGAGCGATCTGCCGGAGGTTCCACTTGC
>QOAX01000267.1 GCA_003972865.1 Verrucomicrobiota bacterium
CCGGTTCGCTCCTGAACCGGCTGTTCAGCCGGCTGGCCTGGCTGATGCCGTGGCGGCGAAACCGGATCAAGCGCAACTTTATCTGGATTTTTTGTGAGCTGCTCGACAACGGCGTGCCCGAGGCGGAGGCGATCGAGGCCGCCGCTGCTGCCACGAAAAACAGTGTCGTTCGCGGTCGTGCAGCCAATGCAGCAAACGACCTGCGCAACGGCCAGCCGTTGGCCAAGGCGCTGCGCCGGTTCGACCGGCGGGCCGACCTCGCCTGGCGGGTGGAGAATGCCGGGCACGGCAGCGCCACCTTCCGCGAGACGCTGGAGGGCTGGACCAATCACCTGTCGGCGCTGGCGTACAAGCAGCAACAGTCCGCGTTCTACTACGCGTTCACCCTGCTGACCCTGTTCAACGGGCTTTGTGTGTTATGCTTCGCGTTGATGATTTTAATGCCCCTGGCTGCAATGATTGAAAGGTTATGACATGATCCTGAGCCGAACAACCCGCCTGGCCAGATGCCGGGCTTTTCTGCAACTGGACGTTGCGGTCGCCATCACCGTCCTGGCACTGGTGTTCATTCCCTTAAGCGTGTCCAGCTCAGGCGACCTTGATTTGGCTCGCCGGCAATACTTCGAGGCTGTGGCCCTGCAGTTGATTGATGGCGAGATGGACGTGCTTCTCGCCGGGGAACGCCGGAAATACACACTGGGCGAATACGGGATCATGCCGGTGGGCGAGGCGGTACAGAATCTGCCCGAGGGCAAGTTTGTCCTGACTGTAAAACAGAAACAACTGACCCTCACATGGGTGCCAACCAAGCGGGCCAAGTGGGGCCGGGTCGAGCGCGTGGTGGAACTGAAATGAAACTGCGCAGCCACAGAATCCGTAGCGAGGCCGGCGTATCGCTCATCGAATGCCTGGTTTACATCGGGCTCTTCGCGGTGTTGCTGCTCTGCGGATCGCGGTTTTTCACAGTGGTGTATCACCACAACAAAGCCGTGGCCAAGGCCGCCAGTTACACCAACGCCGCCCTCGACGCGGCCAGGCATTGGCGGCGTGACATTGCCAACGCGAAGGGCGAGCCCGAATTAATCCGGGGCGATCACTTCGACGTCATCCGGATCGACCAGGCTAACGGCGAACAGGTCAGCTACCGCGTCAACGGCACACGGCTGGAGCGCAACGACGGTACGGAATGGATTCCGATCATCCGGCGCGTCGCCTCCTCCATCATGTTGCCCGATCAACGCCAACACGTCCGGGCCTGGCGATGGGAATTGGCGATGGAAACCAAGTCGCGGTTTCTTGGTGATCCGGTCCGGTTTTCCTTCACCGCAGTGCCGGGACATCCCCTTGCCCCACGCCCGGCCAAGGCCCAACCTCCAACGCCGACACCAGAACCAAGCCCATGAAAATCCGCACCAATCCAGAACGGGGAGCGATCCTGACCGGCGTGCTGCTGGCTCTGGCAGCCTGGGCGCTGGTGTTGTTGAACTTTAACTCGAGCAACTCACACGGCCTGCGTCACCGGCTCAAGGCCTACGAGCAGGAGAACCGTGATTATCTGACAGAGAAATACGCCGACCAGGTTAAAGAAGTGAAATGAACCGTCCGAGCGACCAGCCAAAATGAGCGAGCAGAAATATCCCGAGGCATTGCCTCCACAGATAGCCACGCCTGTTCGCAAACTCACCATGTTTCGTTCCAATTATGGTGGGTTTGAAGTTCTGGGAGGATTTGTTTTGTTAGGCTTGATTGGGTTTTTGCTCGGCTCGTTTTGGGGTCCATTGGTGGGGGCAGACATTGAGCCTTCTTTGCAAGGTGGCTTGATGGGCATGATGGTTGCCATTTGGACGCCGTTTTCCTTTGTGCTTTCCTTTTCCTCTTTTGGGGGAATCGCCGTTCTTGGCTGGGTGATCTACCAAACCCGCAGATACTGGTACGCTTGGCTTGGTTTGATACTACTTGCTCTGGCCTCTCCGTTCCTGCTGGTCCTCTGCCAAAGCATAACAGAATCCATTTTTGCCAAGACGCCGCCAATTCCTGAGGTGGCCGTCGCTATTGCGGTGGATAGTGATAGGGATGGATCCGATGACTATGATGGGATTTTGACCGGCCATAATCCGAAAGACCCGAACGATGCACCAACGCAGGTGGAAGCGGACAACGCACCGACCACTGTGGACAACGCACCGGCAAAAAGAGATGCCGCTGAAGGATCAGGAGAGAACTTCATTTGGTATCCAGACGAGGAATCCCTGCCCGATCCAAACCTGAGGGACAGCCGGGGCATGACCGTACTACACGTGGCTGCGGCAATCGGACGCGTGGGTGTCGTGGGGCGACTACTGAAGCTTGGCGCTGACCCCTCTGCAGTGGACGACTACGGCTTCACGGCGCTGCACTGGGCGGCTCAAAACGGCCATTTGGAGATGGTACGCCACCTAGTGGAGGAAGTTAAGGTTGAACGGGTGGCGGACCGGCTCAGTCGCACCCCAGCCGCCTTGGCCAAGTCACGGGGACATGCAGCAGTGAGCGATTATCTCAGTGCCAACTGAGGGCTTCGAAGCTAATCCTCCAGGCCGCTAAATGCGCGACGCGCCATCGCGTCGGCGGGAAGATCTCTCGGCAGCCAAAATCGCTTTTTCTTAGAGGCTTTGCGATAGGCGTCACCGTCCATTTTCTCAACATGGATGTCTGAGAAGAGCAAATTCCCATAACCCTTGTGCCGGAGAGACAACGACTCGGCAGCGCCACCAAATCCCCTTGGCCCCACCTGTCCGCTGTAATCATTCGGCCCGAGGTTGCCTTCCATTAGCAACATCGTCTTTGTGGGGGCCTTGAAGGCGGATACCTTGGTCTCATGGCAAATGCCGCAGTTCATGGCGTAGCTGTAGTTGCGCGGGGCAAACCGGTTGAACCTCCCGCCTCCCCCGCCCGTGTTGGTGTTCCGGCGCGGCCTGCCGGAACTCAGCTCTTTCTTGTCAGTCAGGCAAAGATAGACGTCCTTGTTGTCAAGGTAAGGGTGCAGGGTGCCGGTTGTCATGTCGCCCACGCGGGTGTAGAGCCACTTGCGAAAGGTGGGGTAGTTGTCATCGTTATCCACCGCATAAAGGGAGGAAGCCATTCCAAGTTGGCGAAGGCTGTTGATGCAGGCAACCGAGCGGGCGGACTCTTTTGCGTTGCCAAGGGCTGGCAGCAGCAGGCTGGCAAGAATGGCGATGATCGCAATCACCACCAGCAACTCCACCAGAGTGAAGCCTAAGGCAGCTCGTTTCAAAAATGCCCGCATGAGGAGGAATGCTGCCAGTGCGAGGAATGGGCGCAAGTTTTTTCTCCGGCTCGGTTCGCTCACTGAGTATTGATTTAATCGATGGACCCATTGATTTTATCAATGGACGGTTTTTACGGGGGCTGTGATATTGTCCTCTTCTTTAAGGGCATGGAACCGATGGACACAGGCCAGGATCAGCCGGTTTTGGAGCAAACCCCCGCCTCGCGCGAGTGGGTGGAGACGCTGTTCGCCAGCGGGCATATCGACCGGACCGGCCGGCAGGCAGCACTGGATATTCTGCACCCGCGAGGCGCTTGGCAGGCTTGGTTGTCTCAGTTGCTGCTGATCCTCGGGGCGGTGCTGTCCTTGACCGGGGTCATTTTCTTTTTCGCGGTGAATTGGCAGTCGATCCCAGCTTGGGCCAAGTTCACCATCGTGGAGTTGGCTATCGCGGGATGTTTGGTGGGCGCGTGGCGACGGTCTCTTGAACGGCTCACCGGCAAGATGCTGTTGCTCTCCGCCGGGGTTTTGGTCGGGGTGTTCCTCGCGATCTTCGGCCAAGCGTATCAAACCGGCGCAGACTCTTTTGTCCTGTTTCTGGAATGGGCGGTTTTGATTCTTGGCTGGGCAATCATTTCCCGCTTTCGAGCGTATTGGGTTTTGTGGGTCGTGCTCGCGAATCTCGCGGTGTGGCTCTATTTCTTCCGTGGGATAAATGCCGATGTCGCCTTTGTGTTTATTTTTGCGCCGGAGCGAACGATGTCGCGATTTCTATTCGTCGACTTGGCGCTGTTAAACGGAGCAATCCTTGCGGCTCGCGAGTGGGCGGTCACCCGTGGCGTAGAATGGTTAAAGCCAAACTGGACGCGGATCGTCCCCGCCTTTTGCACGATTCTTCCGCTGAGTTTCCCGATTTGGACCTTAATTGTCGCGGCGGATATCGACTACAACACCACCATCTCGGTTCTTGGCCTCGACATATCGGTCTTTGCCAAGTTCGACATCAGTTCCCTGCCGCCACTCGTCATCTATGGTGCCACGGCGGGAATCCTTGGGCTTGGATTGTTTTACGCCTGCTACCGACTGAAGGCTCGCAGCCTGGGGGTGCTGACGCTTACGACGTTGTCCGTTTGCTTGTCGCTAGAGCTGCTTTGCATCCGGGTACTCATCGAAATGGATTTGGATATTGAACCGATCCTGTTGATTGGTTTTTTGTTTACCGTGGTGAACTTCGGGTTGGCAGTGATGTTTCTCCGTAGTATTCAGCTGCAATGGAAGGGATCGCATGAATCAACCCAATGAACCCATCACGGCCGGGGCTTTGCTCGGCACTTTAAGCGCGAAAGGGATGCTCCATGACCCCGAGGAGGCCGGCAAAAAACTGGCCACCGGAAGTGTTGGCGAAGAGGTGCCGGTTTACCTCCGCATCCTGACGTTGATCGGCGCCCTGATCGCCACCGGTTTCTTTTTCCTGTTTCTGGCGTTCAGTGGGATTCTTGATGAGGACGGCTTCCTGATCCTGGGTCTGGTGTTTGTTGCCGCAGCCTACGGCCTTTTGGTTGCAGCGAAAAAAAGCAACCCGATCCTTCAGGTGTTCTTCATCACCTGTTCATTCACCATTCTGGCCGTTGGCAAAATACTGTTCGTGATCGGTTTTGTGGAGATGTTTGACGACTTGTTTTCCACGAGGTCGAGAGGTGAAATATGGGCGGCAACCCTGGGCATTGGTTTGGCAACTGTACTGACCTATAAACTTTTCCCGTTTGTGCTGGATCGATTTATTTCCAGTTGTTCCTTCCTTGGGTTCTTCATCGCGGCTGTCATTGCCCTGCCAGATTTAGATAGTGATGTGATGCCCGTTGTCGCCGCTTGGATTATGAACTTCTTTTTCCTCACCTATATGATTTGTGCTGGGTTTCTGCTGCTTCATGAGAAGGTCAAAAAACTATACGATCCAGTTGCGTATGCCTTGATTTGCACACTTCTCGGTTTGGCAGTGATGCAGTCGGGGTTGATGAGTGAACCGAAACTTGAACCTGTATTAGGATTTGAAATCTGGCTGCCTAATTTCATCGCCGGTTTTGGTTTGTTGTACCTCCTGTCCCATGCTGTTGGTGGATTTAAAAAACAGATGGACTCACAAGCCATCGTGATCGCTGTGGGGGTCATTTTACTGGCGCTTTTCACCAACGCAGGAATTTTACTTTCGATCATGTTAACGGTTTTTGGGCGCATGAATCATCGCCGGTTGGTTTCATTCATTGGCTGGATTTCCCTGACTGGATTTCTCATTTATTACTATTATCAAATGGATTTCAGCTTGGAGACAAAATCATACGTCCTGCTTGGCAGTGGAATTTTGCTGCTTGGCATTCGTCTCATCCTGAATGCACTCGTTACCAGAAAGGAACAAAACTCATGCGCATAAAACTGGCACTCCTGCTCCTGCTCCCGGTGTTGGGCTATCTCAACCTTGGAATTCTCAGCAAAGAATCCCTGAAGGCCAACGGCGAAACGATCCTGTTGGAGTTGGCGCCGCGCGACCCGCGCTCCCTGTTGCAGGGGGATTACATGGCACTGAATTATCGCCTGCACAATGAACTGGGCAGAAAGCGGGAACTGCGCGGCCACCGCGGACAGATCGTCATTAAAAAAGACGACAACGGCGTGGCAAAGTTGGATCGCATCTACAATGGCGAAGAACTGGCTGAAAACGAACGGCTGCTCCGGTTCAATTTCAGCGGTCGCCGTCCCGAGGTGGCCACGCACTCCTTCTTTTTTCAGGAAGGCAAAGCCAAGGCATTCGAAGCGGCACGCTACGGCATTTTCAAGCTCGACAGTGACGGCAACCTGATGCTGGTGGACTTGGCTGACGAAAACCGCGAACCCATCAGCCCCAAGGCCTACAACGAGGAGCAACCCACCAACAACACACAATAGCCGCTTGACCAAGCGGTGATCGGCGGTAATTCGGGACTGGACTTTCGTCCTTCCGGTGGGATTGTTCCCTGAGACAAATCGTTCGAGGAACATGAAAACCAAATTCTTCCCCTCGTTGGCACTCGCATTGGGCTTGATGGCGCAAAATGGCCAAGCGGCCGACATCGTCTCGGGGCCGCCGACCGGTTCGCTGCTCGCGCCGGTGAACAGCTACGCCCTGCACGGCCCGCATAAGGGCCGGGAGTTCGACGCCGCCAAGTCGCTTGGGCGCGCACCCGGCGCGCTGCTCTTCATCCATGAACTGTCCCGGAACATCATCCCGGTGTTGCGCGGTCTCGACGACCTCACCTCGGAATATTCCGTCCTTGGTTTCCACTCGCACACGCTGCTGCTCCACGATGACCGCACCTCGGCGGAGAACCGCCTCAAGGCCATCAACGGTTCGCTCAAGCTCGCGCACCCGATCATCCTGAGCCTCGACGGGCTCGAGGGGCCTGGCGACTACGCGCTCAACCGCCGTGCCGCACTCACGATCGTCCTGGCCAAGGGCGGACAGGTGGTGCGCTCGGTCGCGCTCACCGACGCCGGCCAGCACAATCTTCCCGAGTTGCGCGAATGGGTCGAGGCCGTCGCCGGAAAAATCCCGGCGGATCCGGAAGAGTTGAGAAAAATGATCGCCGGCAATCTCCCAAAGAGTGCTGACGCCGTTCGCGAGCTGGCCGTCAACCAGGGCGTGCAGTTGCAAAAACTCCGCGCGCGCCTTGCCCGCGTCGAGAACGGGCAGATGAACAGCCGCATGCAGCAGCGCAAGCCGCAACGGATGAAGCGCGACGCGCCGAATGCCGCACGTCGGCAAGCCAACGCCCGGGACCAAGCTAAGCCGGCGGTAAAGCGCGAAGGCGCACCGCCCGACGACGACGAGTTGCAGTCCAACCTCCGCGCCTTCATCCGCAAGACGAACAGCGACGAGCGCAACGACGAGGTTTACGCGGGCATCACCGACCGCGCCGCCGAGAGCGCTGAGCTGACGCGGCAGGCACGCGAGATGTTCCGGCTCGTGCTCAGCCTAAAGGATCGCTACGGCACGCCGCATGCCCACGAGTTGGCTGAGGGGTTTTTGGCCAAGCACCCGGCCAAGCGGCAACGCCGCGAGCGCCGCTAAACTTTGATTATGCCCTGTTCTTGGGCCATTCGCGCCGCCACCGCGGCGCTGCTCTCCACCGGCTTGGCCAGCCAGGCGGACGAGCCGAAGCCGTTTCACTTCGCGCACGACATCTCGCCGTTGCTGGTCAAGCAGGCCTGCGCCTCGGCCGAGTGCCACGGCGCGGCGACCGGCCAGGCCGGCTTCAAGCTGTCGTTGTTCGCGATGAATCCCGCCGCCGACTACGCCGCGCTCACGCAGGACCTTGACGGCCGCCGGATCGACCTGGCCAAGCCGGAAGCCAGCCTGCTGCTCCGCAAACCCACCCGCCAAATCAAGCACAAGGGCGGCCGTATTTTCAAAAAAGGCAGCGCCGATTACGAGTCGCTGCTCGGCTGGATTCGGCGCGGCGCGGCGTTCACCGAGAACGAGCCGGGCCGCCTGGCCAAGCTACGGCTCGAGCCGCGCGACGGTGGTTTCTCCGCCGTGGCGGAATACCGCCCGGCCAAGCGCACGGCCACTCGCGACGTCACGCGGCTCACCGTTTTCTCGAGCACTGACGAGACCGTTGCGCTCGTCCACGACGACGGCTCGGTGACCCGGCGCGCCCCCGGCGAGGCGTGGATCATTGCCCGTTACGCCGGCCACAACGCCCGAGCCGTCATCCGCCAGTCGTTCAACGAAGACCCGCCGGACGAGTCGACGACGACGCACCCGCTCGACAGCGCCTGGCTCGCCGGCCTCGAGTCGCTTGGCCTCAGGTCCAGTGCCGAGGCGGACGCCTTCGTGCTCGCCCGCCGGGTGCACATCGACCTCGCCGGTCGTCCGCCGACGCCGGACGAACTCGACGCCTTCATCGCCCTGCCGCCAGCCAGGCGCCTGGCCAAGACGGCGGATCGCCTGATGCGCTCGGAGGAGTTCGCCCAGGTTTTTGCCGGCCACTACCGCCACTGGCTCGAACTGCCCGAAGGGCGCTTGGAAAAAGATTTCGAGAAGCCACGTAACACAAAACTGCGCCGCTACCTGCTCGATGCCGTCCGCCAAAACAAGCCGCTGCCGCAACTGGCCCGCGACATTCTCGGCGGCGGCGAGGCGGGTGGATTTGTCTCGCGTCACAACGACCCGCGCGACCGCGCCGAGTACGTTGGCCGCACGCTGCTCGGCCTGAGCATCGGCTGCGCGCGGTGCCACGACCACCCGATGGATCGCTGGCAGCAACGCGAGCACCTTGCCTTCTCCGCGTACTTTGCCGACGCGCGGCCGAACCCCGAAGGCGGCATGATGGCCGGCAAGCTGTTCCTGCCCGGCACCGGCAAGGCGGTTCAACCCGCGCTGCTCCAGCTCAATCCCGCCGCGCCGCTGGCCCCCGACGATGAACTGGCGTGGAGCATTCTCGACGGCGGCCACGACCAGTTCGGCCGCAATGTGGCCAACCGTTTCTTCGGCATTCTCGTCGGCAAACACCTCGTCGATGCACCGGACGATCATCGGCTGAGCAACCCGGCAATTCACGGCGCGTTGCTCGACGCCCTCGTGCGGGAGTTCGGGCGCACCGATGGCGACTTGCGAAAGCTCATCCGGACGATTGTCACTTCCCGCGTGTACGCCCTGGCCAGCCAGCCAGGCGAGGGCCGCGCGCTGGCGACCGATCCGGCCGCGCGCTACCTCGCCCGCCGCGAGGCCCGGCCACTGACGCCGACGCAGTTCAAGCGGGCGGTCGAGTCGGTGGTCGGTGACGAACTGCCACACGAGCCGCCGCCGGAGTCGCCGTTGGCACGGCAACTCTACGTGCTCAACAGCGGGCTGATACAGGGCGGCCTGGCCAAGCCGGGCAACTCGGTGGCTGCCATCGGCGATTTTGTCAGTGAGCCGGCAGATCAACTGCGCGAGTTGTTCCGCCTGGTTTTGTCGCGTGACCCTAGGCCCAGCGAAGCCGACGCTTTTTTGCCGACGCTGCAAAAACAGGGCGCCACGGGCCTGGGCGACCTGGCCTTTGCGCTAATGGCGGGCCGCGAATTTGGCTCGCTGCGTTGACGAACGACAAAAATCGATGAACCCTTCCACCCTGTTTCGCCGCCGCGACTTCCTGATGACAATGAGCGCGCTGCCGTGGCTGCCCGGCCTGTTGCAGGGCGCGCCGCTGCTCCGCAAGTCGAACCGCTCGCTGATCGTCCTGTGGATGGACGGCGGCATGTCGCACATCGACACCTTCGACGGCAAGCCGGAGGCGCGGCCGGACATCCGCGGCGAACTCGTCTCGCGCGAGTCGAGCCTCGAGGGCGTTTTCCTCAGCGAACATCTGCCCCGGCTCGCCGGCATCATGGATCAATGCGCGTTGGTGCGCTCGGTCACCAGCCCGGAGGGCAACCACGGGCGCGGCTCGCACTACATGCTCACCGGCCGCCGGCCGTCGCCGGTGCTCGAGTATCCGTCGATCGGCTCGGTGCTGACTCCGGAAAAACTCAGCGACGGAAACCCGATCCCCTCCTACGTCGCCATCCCCGACGCGCACCCGTACGCGAGGCAGGGTTTCCTGCCGTTGACTCGCGGGCCGTTCGAGGTCGGCGGCGACCCGTCCAAGGGCGACTTCCGCGTGCGCAACATGGCCGCCTCGCCGCAGGCACAACGCGCCCTGTCGCTGCTGCAAACCGTTGATTCGCTCGACGGCAAGCCGCGCTCCGAGTCGGAGGCCGCGCGCGACCGGTTCCTGTCGCAGGCTCGCTTCATGTCGCTCTCGCCCGAGGCGCGCGAGTTGTTCGACCTGAACCGCGAGACCCCGGAGATCCGCAAGCGCTACGGCCGCAAGCTGCTGGGGCAGTCCGCCCTGCTCGCGCGGCGACTGGTCGAGGGCGGCGTGCGCACGGTGCTCGTCCGCTTCAAGGGATGGGATCACCACGAAAGCATCGATCGGGCGATGACCTACGGTTTCCCTCCCAAGCTCGAGGCGCTTGACCAGGCCGTCACCGCGCTGCACGAGGACTTGGCCCGGCGCGGACTCGATGAGCGCGTCACCGTCGTGTTGGCCAGCGAGTTTGGCCGCACGCCCCGCATCAACCCGCGTGGCGGCCGCGACCACTGGGCGCGCGCCAGCTCAGTGCTGCTGTTCGGCGGCGGGCTCAGGCGTGGCGTGGTCGTCGGCAAAACCGATGCCAACGGCGAGGCGCCGATCGAGCGGCCGGTGTCGCCGGCGGATTTGTTCTGCACCGTGCTTGGCGCGCTCGGCGCGGACCTCGAGCAGGTGCTGCACACGCCGGATGGCCGACCGGTCCGCACCGTCAACGAGTCCGCCAAGCCGATCCGCGAAATCCTGCGAAGCTGACGATGCCTCCACTCCGGATCGTCACCCTCTCACTGTTGCTCTCTCCGCTTGGCCAGGCAGAGGAACCCCCTGCGCACCTTGGCCCGATCACCGGCATCGTCACCCATGGCGACCACATTTACTCCGTTTCCCAAGCCGGGATTTTCCGCGAGGCCAAGCGCTTGGCCAAGCCGCCGTTCCGCGTGATGTCGATGGCCGGCGCGCCCCGAAAAAATGCCGGGCCGCTGCTGCTGCTCGGCGGCGGCCAACCGGCGGCCAGCGGCGAGATCGCCGCAATCGATCCCGCCAAGGGCACCTTGGCCAAGCTGCCCCTCGGTGACGACTTGGTTTACTCCGTAGCCGTGTCGCCGGACGGCAAAACCGCCGCCGCCGCGATGGCTGATGGCCGTGTGTTGACCTTCGACTTCCCCGGCCTCGCGCCGAAGAGCGTCGCCGAGTCCAACCGCCACCGGGCCATCGTTCGCGCCGTGGCGTTTTCGCCGGACGGCCAATGGCTCGCCTCCGCCGGGCTGGACGGCCTCGTGCTGCTGACCCCGCGCAACCCCAAGGCCAAGCCGGTCGTGCTGGCCGACCACTCCGCCGGCGTCGAGTCGCTCGCTTTCGCGCCGGACTCCGGCCAACTCGCCTCCGGTTCGCGGGACGGCCGCGTGCGGCTGCACTCAATCGAGGGCCGCCTGCTGCGGACGTTTCAGGGCGTCGGCGAGCCACCGGACGCCACCGGCTTTGGCCAGGCGCCTCGCGTGCTGTGCCTCGATTGGAGCGAAGCGGGTCTAATCGGCGGGACGTCGAGCGGCTACGTCTTTCGGTTGCCCAGCGGCCAAGGCGACTGGCAGCCACTGCACCGCGTGAAGACAGGTCCTGTGTACTCGCTTGGCCAAACGCCCGGCCAAATCGTGGCTGGAAAAACCGGCCAAGTTTTCAAGCTGGCTGAGTCGGCGGAATAGCCATCATATTGGGGGTCGCACGTGTCTCTCGTGTTCTTCCGTGCTTCACCTTTTTTCGATTCGGTAAAGGTGGGTCTTGGTGCGGAGAATCCACGCACTGTCGTGGACGGCGGGAGAGGCCATGAAGCCGCCGTCGAGTTGGCTCTCGGCGAGAATCTCAAACTTGCGCCTGGCCGCGACCGCGGTGGTCTTGCCCTCTTCGCTGAAGAAGAAAATCCGTTTGCCATCCGTCACCGGCGATGCCGAGTAGTTTCCTCCAACACGCTCGCTCCACACAATTTTACCGGACTTGGCCTCGACACATGTCGCGATGCCTCCGTCGTCGATCATGAAAATGTGTTCACCGATCAACAGTACAGACGGTTTGTTGGAGACGCTGCGTTTGGTGCGCCATTTAACGTTGGTCTCAGTCGAATCGCCTCGGCCACCGGGGTCGATGGCCAGCAGTTGGCCTTTCGCGAAACCGGTTGGGTAAAACACCATGCCATGCCCATACACCGGCCGCGTGCTCGCCGAGTGCTGGCCCCGCTCGGTGATGCGCCAAAGTTCCCGGCCGGTCATCGGGTCGTACGCATAGCCGGCCATCGCGCCAACGCTGATCAGTTGCGTGACGCCGTTGTGGCGGATGACGTGCGGCGTGGAGTAGCCTTTGCGCAGATCGCCGTCGCGGAACGGTTCGCCGTTCGTGTTGAGATCCTGATAGTCAACGCTTCGCCGGGTGCGCCAGACGGTTTTGCCGGTGCGCTTGTCCAGCGCGGCGACGAACTGGTGATCGGCCCCGTCGAACGTGAGGATGAGCAGGCTTTTGTGAAGGATCGGCGATGAGCCGGCCCCGCGAAAATGGTTGCACACGAAATCGTCCCGCGTCCAAAGCACTTTGTTGGTTTTCGTGTCGAGGCAGGCCGTGCCGGGCGAGCCCCACGTCAGGTACACCTGATCCTTTTCGACAACCGGCGTCGGTGAAGCATAGCTGTTGAACTTGTGCGCGAACTGCGGCTCGGCGACGGAGAAAAGTTGCTTTTTGAAAACGATTCTGCCGCTGTTTGCATCGACGCAAAGGACGGTGAGCTTGTGACCTTTTTCGTCTGCGGCCGTGAGCCAGATTTTGTCCCCCCAAATCACAGGCGACGACCAGGCGCGGCCTGGCAACACGATCTTCCAAGCGACATTTTTTTTCTCGCTCCAAGAGAGCGGGAGGTCGGTTCCATTCGGGATATCCCCGTTACCGAGCGGCCCGCGGAATTGCGGCCAGTTGGCCCGACCTAAAGTCGTGACACAAAAAATCAGTCCGGCCAAAACCAAGTGCTTGGTCAAGCAGCGAAACATTTTAACGTGTAAATAGCCCATTGAAATCGGCCGGAAGTCACGCACGCCACCCAGCACCCCGCAAGCAAAAAGCCCTGATTATTTTTTAAGCGCTCTATTTAAGTGATCACTATCTTGTGAAGGCTGATGATTCAGTTTCGTCCATAACCATTCTATAGAGAAATAATAGAATCTGATGATCAACTGAACATCTCACGGATGGGTATGCCCATATCGGTAATGGGTACCGGCCGGTCCCCGGCATGGAGTTTTTTATCGGGCCTGATGCCGAGTGCGCAGTGGATGGTTGCGTGTAGATCAGGGACGGAGATGGACCGATCCTCAATCTTCATCGCCAATTCGTTGGTCACGCCAATGGCTTGCCCGTTTTTGAGTCCGCCGCCTGCGGTCACAACGCTGAACGAGCCGGAGTGATGTCCACGACCTCCGCCGTCGTCGAATTGTGCCGGTCGACCAAACTCGGTGGCTACGACGACCAACGTCTTGTCGAACAACTTGTGTTTTTCGAGATCGAGTACGAGTGAGGCCAGCGCCTGATCGAGTTGCCGGATTAAGATGTGTTGATTCTTCTGCCCTTCGTTGTGCGTGTCCCAGCCGGTGCCGTTGATAAAGTTGAGGTTGAACGACACTTCGATGAATCGCACGCCACGCTGAACCAAACGCCGCGCCAGCAAACAACGCTGTCCAAACTCTCCACCGTAGCTCTCGCGCAGGCCGCCGGACTCGTTGGTCAACTGAAATGCGTTCATGAACTCCCCTCGGCCAAGCGCAAAGGCTTCCTCGATCACGGAGTCATAGTTTTTCACCGCAGGATCGGTGCTGGCACGTTGGCGAAAACCGGATCGCAGCCCGGACAACAATTGCTCACGACGCGTTTGCCGCGTGTCGGAGATGCCGCTTGGCCGCCGCAGGCCAACGGGTCCGGCCTCTGTGTCGATCAAATAGATGTAACTGTCCTGCGCTCCGAGAAAACCGGGGCCGCGAGTCAAGTTCGGGTAACCCATCACGACGTACGCCGGCATGCCCTTGGTCACTTTGCCTCGTTGATTGGCAACGATGGAACCGATCGACGGATAGACGATCGTCCCACTGACCGGCCTCCCCGTGTGCATTCGATTGGTCGCTGCCGCGTGCTCGTCCTTCGTGTCGTGATTCATGGTCCGCAGCAGACAAAATCGATCGAGAATCTTCGCACATTGGTCAAGGTGCTCCGTGACCTGCACACCGGGGATGGCGGTGTCAATGGCCGGATACGCTGAACCGGCCTTCTTTGCTTTTGGATCGCCAACGCGCTTGGCATCCCACATATCGATTTGCGCCGCCCCACCGCCTAGCCAAATGAAAATACAATGTTCCGCTCCACCATTCGGGTACTTAATCGTTGCCCGAGTCTGCGCCTCGGCCAACGCCTGCATCGGATTCAGCACACCGATCGCACCGGCCACGAGACCCGTGTCTTTCAAAAACTCCCGTCGTGTGGTTTGTTCGCTCATCGTTATT
>QOAX01000272.1 GCA_003972865.1 Verrucomicrobiota bacterium
AGCTTGGCTTTGCGCGACTCTATGATTGCGAACGGCTCGGCGGGAAGGTTTTTGTGGTTCACGTATCGAGAAAGATCCCGGAGGGCGATCACGGTGCATTTTTCCTCCAGCAGGTGCTTCATGTATTGCGTGAACAGCTGGGGTGGCGTGTGCACCCATGGGTGATCGAAGTCGGGCACGCCGTGAAACTGGAGCACCGCAATTCTACCCCAACCAGCTTGAGCCACTGCGCGTTTGAAATCTGCCAGCGTCCAGTCAGGGCGCGCGTCGCCAGCACTTGGAATCAACAGCGGATGGTCAAGGCCCGGCTCGTAAGCCACACCCTGCCCCTTCTCGTAGGGAAACTCCGGGGAACCACCGCGACGGGCAAATCGGATTCCCAGCGACTTGAGTATTTTCAAAGCCTTAGGATGGATGACGTTTCCGGGATAAGCGAACGAGACAGGCTTAGGGATGCCGTACGCCTCACATTGCCGGGCGATATAATTGATCTCCTCTGGAAGTCGCCCCAATGTGTCCCGGGTCACCCCCATATGACTGCGGGTGTGGTTGCCGATTTCAAAACCGTCGGCGTGCAGAGCCTTAATTTGCTCCCATGTCATGTAGTCCTTTTTGTTGCTGGTGAAGGTGAACCCTTCGGTGACGAAGAAGGTAGCTCCAAATTCGTGGCGCTTCAGAATCGGCCTCACCACGGAATAGTGGGACGCCACCGAGTCATCAAAAGTCAGCACCACCAGTTTCTCCGGCATCGGCTCCTTGGCTACGACGCTAATGCCGCCGTGTTTATGAAGGCGTTCGACAGTACCAGATTTGTCATCATCCTTTACATTCACATCCGCGCCAGCAGCCAAGTGCTGTTTCACGGCGGCGATGTCACCTTCCCCGGCAGTATCGTGAGTTGGATCGGCGGAAGCAGTTCCCACGAGCAGCACGGCTGCGATTGTTGTGATTAGGAGGTGTTTCATTTGCCTTCAGCTTTCAATTCTTCACCCGTCTCTTTTTTAAAAGCCGGGTGGTTGCGGTTGCCGCCGCTGAGGATGTAGGCGAGGAGATCCATCACCTCGTCTTTTTGCATCAAATTCAACAGTCCAGGCGGCATTGGTGAGACCTTGGAGGGTTCGATGCTCTCGACCTGGGTGCGGTTGATGTTCGCCTGTTGGTTGGGATCGAACATGTCGGTGTTCACGCTTACGCGGTCGCCGTTGAGGTTTACCACCACACCGGTCACTGTGTCCCCGTTTTTCATTTTTACAATCACGGGTACGAATTGCTCGTTGATCTCCTTGCTGGGGTTGATTACCTGATCCAGTAAATCGCGCGGTGAATAGCGGCCACCGGCACCGGTCAGGTCGGGCCCGGTCATCCCACCCTCGTTGGCAAACCGGTGACAGGCAAAGCAGCCGCCTGCGGCAAACATCTTTCGGCCACGATCGAAGTCCCTGTTTTTCAAGCCCGTTGTCGCCGCCTGACTCAACTCCTCGAGTTCCCACTGCTTCACGTACTTCCTGCCGATCATCGCCGCGGCCATGATCTCGAAAGGAGATTTGAAGACAGGCTTCTTTGCGAGCAAATCCTTCAACTCCATTTTTTCAGCAGCACTCAGGCTGGCAACGGCGTCTCTGCGGATGAACTCGATGAATTTGCTGAAACTCCTGCCGCCGCGGTAGTTGGCCGCTTTCAAAAACCAATTGAGATACGCCATACGCAGCTCCGTGGTCCAGCCGGCCTTGAGCATCCTTAGCGAGCGGGCGTATTCAATCTGCTCCTCCTGCGTGGCTGCTTCCTGCAACAGCCGGATACCCTTGGCCGCGGTCGTGGTCGCCTGCAGATGGGCAAGCGTTTCGCAGAGCAACCAGTTTTGCTCGAAGGCGGGCGCGGGGAATTGCGGTTCCAGTTGAGCGATAATCTTTTTGACCGCGCGCGTGTTCGGATCGCCGAAGCGCACGAGGGCGATTTGATAAGCCCGCACCAACGTGAGTTTGCCAGTGTGATCCAGCTTGTCCCACTTCACTTCGGCCAACAATTTGTAAACGGTGGCGGCCAATTGTTTGTCCACAAGCGCGTCGGGTTTGCCATTGGCCGGATCGGCTGCGGCCACTTTGCACAGGCCGAGCAACGCCGTTACTCGTTGGTTGTGATTCTTTTCATTCAGCGCACGGTCTTTCCATTGCGCCAATGGCTGATGCTGCACCGCAGTGAGAGCAGCCCAGCGAACGAAACGATCCGGATGATCCAAGTGCGGCCAGGCTGCGTTTAATGCGTCTGAATGTTGTCTGCCATGGAATTGCTCCAACCGATGCCGAAGTCGGGTGAGTTCATTGACGTTTGGCTTGTGCTTCACGAGCGCAGTGGACTCCTTGCCGACATACGTCACACGATAAACTCCAGACTGAACTCGCCGACCGCCGATTGCGAAGTACATCGCCCCATCCGCGGGATGTATTATCGCGTCGGTCACCGGCAACGGGCTACCGGTGATGAATGTCTCCTTGGTGGCCGTGTACGTGGATCCTTCCGGCTCCATGTGCACGGCGTGGATTTTGCCCCAACTCCAGTCCAGAATAAAAAAAGCGTCCTGATATTTGGCGGGAAACTTTGCGCCGTAACCGAATGTCACTCCCGTGGGTGAGCCGGGGCCGATGTTGATCACCGGCGGCAGTGTATCCGGGTAAAACTCAGGCCGCTTGCCGGTGCCGTTGCGCCAGCCCCACATCGATCCGCTGGTCACGTGGCAGATGCGCGTGGGCCGGTACCATGAGGTGTTGAAGTCGTACTCCATGTCTGCATCGTAGGTGAAGAGCTCGCCATCGCGGTTGAAGGCGCCATCAAAAATATTCCGGTAACCAGAGGAAACGATCTCCCAGTGTTTCCCGTCGGGCGAGATGTTGTAAATAATGCCACCCGGCGCCAGCCGGTCGCGGTTATGACCACGTCCATCGGGCATGCGCGGTAACAGATGATCTTCGCCCCAGTGCAACGGTATCCGCGAGGCATCGGACTTGGCGGGTGTGGTGTTGTTGCCGGTGATCAGGTAAATGGATTTTTTATCCGGTGCGAGCAACACTGCGTGGATGCCGTGATCGCCGCGGGTGGTCATGCCTCGCAGCTTCTCCACCTTGTCCAGCCGGTCGTCGCCATCCGAATCCGTCACACGATAGAGGCCGCTCTCCATCTTGCGCTCGTAATCGTTCACCCCCACGTACAACGCGCCAAAAGCCCAGAGCAGACCGTTTGCCGCACGGATTTTGGCCGGGACTTTTTCGATATCTTTGGCCTTCAGTGGCTGTCCGGCTGCTGGTGCCCAGAAACGGTACAAACCGCCGAACTGATCGCTGACAATAATGCGTCCCTTGTTGTCAGTGCAGAGGTTTACCCATGAGCCCTGCTGCGGCTTGGGCACCGAATAGAGCAGTTCCACATTGAAGCCTTCAGGTGCCTTGATGTTTCGAACCGGCGTTGCGGAGTCCGCCACGGATTGAGCTTGAGCCGAAATACCCAGCGACAAACAAATAACAGTCAGAGTACGAGACATGGTACGCCGCGAAAATACACGCCGCAGGCACTCAAAGCCAATGGATAATGGCGTGTACCCTAAGCAATAAATAGTCACGTTTATAACTCTGGTAGTGGGATAGTCGTGGATCAATCATATTAAATCATACTAACACCCCAAAGTGGGACAAAAGTGGGACAAAACATCTTATTGATCCCCAATCTGGCAATTTTTGCCGTGAATAACTAAGAAGTGAGAATATTTTTGAAGAGCATTTAACAATTCAAAAATAGAGTTAGAAGGAATGGTGGAGCCATGCGGAATCGAACCGCAGACCTTCGCATTGCGAACGCGACGCTCTACCAACTGAGCTATGACCCCACTCGCCCCAGCACGGCAAACCCGCGCCGTGAAGGGCGGACATGGTGCCGTGCCACCGCCAAACCGCAAGCCGTTTTCATTCCCGGCACAAAAGGAGTTGCAAGCCAAGCGGGCGGCGGGACAATCTGCCGCCGCACGGATGCCCGATCCCGCCCCCAAATCATCACCCCGCCCCTGGCTGCTGGCGCTTGGCTTTGCGCTGCTCTTTGTCGCCGCCGTGCCGTGGTATTGGCCGGCTCATGACCAAGAAACTTTGCTCGGCTTGCCGCGTTGGGTTGTGGTTTCCATTGTCGCGTCTGTTCTCATCTCGTGTTTGACAGCGTGGGTTTTCCTGTGCCATTGGCCGGGCGGGGACGGGGATGAACCAGAGGAAGACGCATGATTGCCGCGCTGCCATTCGGACCAGGCGGATTGGCGTTCATCGCATTGTACCTTCTCTCGCTGCTTGCCTTGGGCTGGTGGGGCCGAAAGGCGCGACAATCGGACACGCTGCAGGATTTTTACTTGGCCGGCCCCGGTGTTGGCTTTGCCGTGCTGCTGCTAACACTCTATGCCACGCAATGGAGCGGCAACACGCTCTTCGGCTACACTGGCAAGGCGTACAGAGAAGGTTTCAGCTGGCTAGTCTCACTACATTTCATGACGGCACTGGTCGTCTGCTATCTGTTCTTTGCACCGTGGCTGCACCGATTGGCCAAACGCCACGGCTTCGTGACGCCGGCCGATTTTCTTTTGCATCGCTTCAACTCGCGCCCGCTCTGTCTCCTGGCTGTCATCGTGATGCTCATCGGCGTGGCCAACTATCTCCTCGCGCAAATCATCGCCATGGGCACCGCCACAGAGGTGCTTTTAACCTACGGTGTGGAGGACAGCGCCATCGCGCCGCGCACGGCGTTCATCGGTGGTGTCATCCTGCTGGCAGCGATCATGCTCATTTACGAAACCCTCGGCGGCTTTCGCGCCGTGGCGTGGACCGATGCCATTCAGGGCGTCATTCTGATCTTCGGCTTCATGCTCCTGCTCGGCATGGTCATCCATAAATATGGCACGCCTGCCGACGCCGTTGCAAAGCTGATTCAAATCGCCCCGGAAAAAATCGAGCCGCCCACCGGCACACGCCAAACGCTCAACTGGATCAGCTGGATCATCATCGTCGGATTCGGCGGCGCGTTGTATCCGCAAGCCATCCAGCGCATCTACGCAGCGCGCAACGCCCGTACGCTGCGGCGTAGCCTGGCCGTGATGGTCTTCCTGCCGCTCACCACCACCATCGTCGTGCTGCTCGTTGGCATCATCGCCAATGCCAACGGACTGGAGGTGAAAAAATCCATCCACCTCCTGCCCGCCATCTGCCGAGAGGTGATGCAGACGCCCACCGGCTACTGGCTGGTGGTCATCCTCTCCGCCGCCATTCTCGCTGGACTGATGTCCACTGCCGACTCCGTTCTGCTGGTCATCTCCGCCATGATCACCAAGGATATTTATGCACGCCACTTCAATCCCGCTGCCAGTGAGCCTCAACTCACGCATCTGGGCAAATGGATCTCCGTCGCCATCGTCCTCCTCACCGCCAGCCTCGCCATCGCCTTTTACGGCCATCGCGACAGCAACATCCTGATCACCCTGTTAAAAATTAAATTCGAGATGCTCCTGCAACTTGCTCCGGCGTTCATCCTCGGCATCCACTGCCAATCGCTGCGCCCAGGCCCTGTACTGGCCGGAATGGCCGTCGGACTTGCGGTTGCACTCGGGTTGTTTTTGCAGCGCAAGTTCGGCGCGAACCCCATCGACACCCACGGCCTGCACGAGGGTGTCATTGGCTTGGTGGCGAATTGCCTGGTTGTGTTCACTAGCTTGTTGCGACGAAATAAATGGGGTCGCTAAGTCTGCCGCATCCAGTGCCACCAATAGCAGGCTATGGCACGACACGGCTTCCATTCCGAAAAACAGGCCGGGCAAAACATCCACACCGCCGGTCGGCGGAGGCGCAAAAAACGTGTCCAAAGAATCGTTACCACCGAGCGCACGTTGCCGTTTGCACTTGGCCAAGTCGATCCACAGACAACCGTGCTTGGCCAATTTCCTGTTTGCCGCCGCGGTGGTTTCCGTGAACAATCGCTTTGACATGAATCGCATTGCCGCATGGTTTCTCCTGCTTGGCCTCAGTGCCGGGGTGACCGCGACGGAGTACCGCTTCGACCGCACCAGGGACATCGTTTACAAGGAGATCGACGGCAAAAAACTCAGGCTCAACGCCTTCGTGCCGAAAGGCGACGGCCCCTTCCCCGCCGTGCTTGTCGTCCACGGGGGAGCCTGGCGGGCGGGCTCCCGAACCCAGCTCACCATGTATGCCAAGAGCCTCGCCCGGCGCGGTTTCTCCTGTTTCTCCATCGACTACCGCCTCGCGCCCCGGCACAAAAGCCCGGCACAAATCGAGGACTGCCGCGACGCCGTCCGGTGGATACGCCAACACGCGGCCAGTTACCGATCCGACCCCGGCCGCATCGGCGCGATCGGCTACTCGGCCGGCGGCCAGCTGGTGTCGCTGCTTGCCACCACCGGTTTGTCAAAGGCGGACGACCCGAAGGGCGTTGGCACAAAAATCACCGCCGCCGTCGCTGGGGGCGCGCCGACCGATTTCCGGTCCACCCGCGAAAACTCCAGGATGTTCTCCTATTGGCTGGGCGGCTCGCGCAGCGACAAGCCGGAGGTCTATCATGCGGCGTCGCCGGCCGCGTTTGCCGACAAGGACGACGCGCCGATTTTCTTTTACAACGGCTCGGCAGACATGTTTGTGCCGGTGAAAACCCATCCGGCCGCGGGCTACGCCGGCCCGACCGCCCTGCACGCGGCGCTGAAAAAGGCGGGCGTCGAGACCGACATGCACATCATCAAGGGTGCCGGCCACTTGTTTGCCATTTTCAACAAAACCGCACTCGACGCCGGCTACGCCTTTCTCGACAAACACCTCAAGCCCTCCAACACACTCCACGTCTTCCTGCTCGCCGGCCAGTCCAACATGCAGGGACAGGGCGTCGTCGATTTTGATCATCCGAAATATTACAACGGCGGCAGGGGCATCCTAAAAAACGTGATGAAAAACACGGAGCGCGCCCACCTTTACGAGCACATCGTTGACGCCAAAGGCGACTGGATCGTGCGCGACGATGTCTTTGTCCGGCACCAGGCCGGGGAGGAACTCAAGACAGGCGGGCTATCGATCGGCTTCACCGGCTACGGAGGCAGACACCACATCGGGCCGGAATTCCAGATCGGCCACCTCGTCGGCGAGGCGTACGATGAGCCGGTGCTGCTCATCAAGACCGCCTGGGGCGGCAAAAGCATTCACAGGGATTTTCGTCCGCCCAGCTCCGGCGGCGCCACCGGGGAATTCTATAAAAAGATGCTCGCCGAATACCGCGAGGGCTTGGCCAGGCTGGGCGATGAATTCCCGCAGTTGGCCAAGCGCGAACCGGAACTCAGCGGCTTCGTCTGGCTCCAGGGCTGGAACGACATGTTCGACGACGAGGCACTGAAGGAGTACGAGGCCAACCTGATCAATTTCGTCAAGGATGTGCGCAGGGAATTCGGGCAGCCCGACCTGCCGGTTGTCATCGGCGAACTCGGCAACGGCGGCCCCAAGGCCGGCAAAAACATGCGCGCGATTAGGACCGCACAGAAGGCCGCCACGGCGGCGCTTGGCCCAAACACGGCGTTCGTGCAAACCACACAGTTCGCCCGACCGGCCAAGGAGTCGCCGAACGTCGGCCACGGCCACCACTGGTTCGGCAACGCCGAGAGCTACTTCCTTATCGGCGATGCGCTTGGCCAGGCGCTGCTCAGGCTGGCCGGGAAATAATTTCAACCTACCCACAATGATCAAACAAACGATACTCGCGATCGCACTTGTATCCGGTGCGCTTGGCCAAGCGGTGGCCGAGGACAAGAAAAAAAAGTTTTACGACCCGGTCGTGAAAAAACTCGAGGGCTGGACGATCAAGGTCGATCCCAAGCTTCTCAAAAAAGAGAACAAAAAATTCAAAGACCAAGTTTTCACCGCACTCGCCAACCACCTTCAGCGCATCAAGTACATCCTCCCCGCTGCCAAGGTGAAGGAAATGCAGAAACTCCCCATCTGGCTGGACCATCACTACGAGCCTCTTGGCTCCATGCAATATCATCCGGGTGCCACTTGGCTTCGGGCAAACAAACATGATGCGCGTCTCGTGAAACACGTCCACATCCCCCGCGCAAAAGCGCTGCTGAACCGCGGTCAATGGGCCAAGCACCCGTATGTCGTCCTGCACGAACTTTCCCACGCTTATCACGACCAGATGCTGAACAACGGTTTTGAGAACGAGGAAGTCCTCGGCGCCTACAACGAAGCCAAGGAGAAAGGGATTTACGAAAAGGTGCTGCTCTACAACGGCCGAATGGTGAAGCATTACGGACTAAGCAACCAAATGGAATACTTCGCAGAGTGTACCGAGGCGTACCTTGGCGTGAATGATTTTTATCCGTTCGTCCGCGCCGAACTCAACGAGCACGACCCGCGGATGTATCAGCTCCTGAAAAAAATCTGGGGCGAGGTGAAGTAGCCGCCTGGCCAGGCGGAGCACAAGACGCTCGCGAATCCGCAGTCAGGCTGCAAGCCTATTTGCGTCTGGCCAATCGATTGGCTGTGACGTTCGCCCCCGTTCCTCGTGCCTACACCCTCGTGCTCGGTTTTTCCGATGACGAGGGACGAAGGACGGGTAAGAGTAACGAGTGAGCGCTGCCCCTCCCCCATCAGGCCAGCGCGACGGCACGGGCGCGCTTGGTTGCCTTGCGGCGGTCGTTGGCGTCGAGGATGCGCTTGCGAAAACGCAGATGGTTCGGGGTGACCTCGACCAGTTCGTCGTTGTCGATGTACTCGATGGCGCGCTCGATGGAAAACGGGATTGGCGGTGTCAGCAGGATCGCCTTGTCCGCGCCGGAGGAGCGCATGTTGTCGAGGTGCTTGGCCTTGGTCGGGTTCACCGGCAGATCGTCGCGTCGCGGATTTTCCCCAACCACCTGACCGGCGTAAACCTTGTCTCCCGGCGAAATAAACAAGCTGCCCCGCGCCTGCAGCATGTCCAGTGCGTAGGCCATGGACGTGCCGTTTTCCATGCTGACCAGCGTCCCGGTCTGGCGCGTGACCAACTCGCCACTGCACGGCCGGTACTCGAGGAACATGTGGCTCATCACGCCGTTGCCGCTGGTGAGGGTAATCAGGTCGCTCTCGAAACCGATCAGGCCGCGCGTCGGGATTTCCGCTGTCACGGTCACGCCAACGGTGTGGTGCTCGATGTTGGTGATTTTGCCCAAGCGTTTACTTAGGTTTTCCATCACGGTGCCGAGGTGGTCCTCCGGCACCTCCACCCAGACCTGCTCGAACGGTTCGGTGCGTTTGCCGTGGATCTCCTTGTACAAAACGGTCGGCCGGGACACCAGCATCTCGTACCCTTCGCGGCGCATGGTCTCGAGCAGCACAGCGATCTGCATGCTGCCGCGGGCGTCCACGAGGAAGCGCGTGCTCTCGTCGGTGTCGTGCACGCTGATGGAAATGTTGGACTTGGTCTCGCGCTCAAGCCGCGCCCGAATCTCGCGCGAGGTGACTTTTTTACCGTCGCGCCCGGCCAGTGGACCGTCGTTCACGGCGAATTCCATCTGCAAGGTCGCGGGATCGATCTTCACGAATGGCAGCGGCTCCGCGTTGTCGGCCTTGGCCAGGGTGTCGCCGATGTCAACCTCGTCAAACCCGGCCAAGCCGACCATGTCCCCTGCCGTGGCCTTGGACACATCGTTCGTCCGCAGGCCGGAAAATTGTTTCAGCTTGATGATCTTCACCCGCTGACGAGTACCGTTTCGGCCAAGCAAATTGATCGGATCGCCCTGCCGCACGTCGCCAGACAAAATCCGGCCGATGGCCAAGCGGCCGACGTAATCGTCCCAGTCGATGTTACTGACGAGCATGCGAAATGGCGCATCCTCGATCACCGGCGGCGGCACGCGCTCGATGATCGTCTCGAACAGGTCGGTCATGTCCTTGCGCGGCCCGTCGAGTGTGCGATCGGCAAAGCCAAGCTTGGCGCTGCCGTAGAGGAACGGCGCGTTGAACTGGTCGTCATCCGCGCCCAACTCCAAGAACAGCTCCAGCACCTTGTCGTGCACCCACTGCGGGCGGGCGGTGTCGCGGTCGATCTTGTTGACCACGCAGATCGCCCTGAGCCCGTGACCAAGCGCCTTGCGCAACACCCAGCGCGTCTGCGCCTGCGGCCCGCTCACGGCGTCGGTCAGCAGCAGCACGCCGTCCACCATCTTCATCACGCGCTCCACCTCGGCACCGAAGTCGGCGTGGCCGGGCGTGTCAACGATGTTGATCGTGTAACCTTTCCAGTTGATGGCGGCGTTCTTGGCCTTGATGGTGATGCCCTTTTCGCGCTCGAGATCCATCGAGTCCATCACCCGCTCGGCGACAACCTGGTTGTCGCGAAACGTGCCGCTCTGCCGCAGCAACACATCCACGAGCGTGGTCTTGCCGTGATCCACGTGCGCGATAATCGCGATATTCCGAATGTGGTCTGCTTTCACAAAAAAATGACGGGGAAAAGGAAAAGGACTGAAACCAAGGAAAGTGTTCAAGTCGCTCGCCCGAAATGGCGACATCGAAAAACGGTATTGGAATCTCCGGTGTGGGTTGGCCCAGAACTCCCCGCGCGCGCAGACAGATACAGAAACTGTCCCAACTGTTCAAGCAAAGGTTTTGCAATATCTCCGGCCAAGCGCGGGATGAAACAAAACAACACGGAATGAGCGGTCGCCCATTCCGTGTTTTTGATAAGTCCTGTGCCGAGTTCGTCTCAGCACTTGGCCAAAGTCAAACCTTCGATTCCCCGCGGTAATCGCGGGTCAGCCACTTGGGATCGCCGCCTGAGGCGAACGTGTTCTTCTTCGGGTTCCACTGGATCGCCGCGTGGTTGTAGTAGGTCTGGTTAAGCAAATGACAGGCGATCGCTGTCCGCGCGCCGATGATCTCATGCGTGCACGGTTTCTTGCGGGTGCGCATCGAGTTGAGAAAATCCGGGATGTGGCTGCTGCTGCGGTAAAGCTTCACCTTGGCGTCCTTGAGGTACTCAGACTCCATCTTGTCGAGTTCCCTGCCGAGGTTAACGTTCCGGTCGCCGCGGTTGGCCTTGCCGGCGACCAGCTTGTCGCCCAGCCAAAGCCCGATGATGCCGCGATGGCATTCCACGCGGCCGTCGGTGCCGTAGAAACTCGAGCCCATGCCGGTGCCGTGCATCAACGGGACGCCGCCCGCGTAAACCAGCTGCGCGCCCTTCATCGCCTTGGGGTTCTCGGCCGGGATCGTGGCCACCGGGCCGCTGTCATCCACGCCCAGCCCCCAGTTGACGATGTCGATCATGTGCGCGCCCCAGTCACAGACCATGCCGCCGCCGTACTCCTTGTAGTTGCGCCAGTGCGGGAAGTGACCGTGCACCCCGCGCGGACTGAGCACGGAGCTGTAGCCGCGCATCGGGCCGGGGCCGATCCACTTGTCCCAGTCGAGGCCCGGCTCCATTGTCTCCGTCGGCAGGTCGCACGGCACGCCGGGAGGGCCGACGTTGACGGCGGTTCGCTCGACTTTGCCGATGACGCCGTTGCGCACCAGCTCGCAGGCCACGCGGAATTCTCGCGAGGAGCGCTGCATCGAGCCGGTCTGCAAAATGGCCTTGTTCTTCTTCACCGCCTTCATCACCTCGACCGACTCGTGGACGTTGTGGGTGAGCGGTTTCTCGCAGTAAACATCCTTGCCGGAGTTCACCGCGGCTATGGTCTGGATGGCATGCCACTGGTCGGGCGTGGCGATGCTCACCGCGTCGATGTCATCGTGCGCGATCAGCTCACGGAAATCCACATACGCCTTGCAGTCCTTGTTCTGGTAACGCTTGTTGGCACGGTCGCGAGCGGCGTTGCGGCGGGTGGTGTCGCAGTCCGAAACGGCCACGCAGACGACGTTTTTGTCGCCCATGAACCGGTTTTGCAACCCACGGTTCTGGATGCCCATGCCAATGAAACCGACGGATATCTTGTCATTCGGCTTGACCTTGGCTGACCAGATTCCGGAGGGCAGGATGAACGGCGCGCTGGCAACTGCGGTGGACTGGAGAAAACGACGTCGAGAGAGAGAATGGGACTTCATGCGGGGAAGCCTACCAAAGCCGTCCCCCTTGAAAAGCCCTTTTTTGAAAATGCGACCCGAAAAAGACCCAGTGCACCCAGCTCTTGAAAACATCGACCAAGCAGCTTACGCTCCTTTAAGATTTTTGAAACACCACCTGCTCACAACAACCGCAGCCGTGCTGTTGGTGGGGTGTGGCCGGAGCCACCGCGCATCTAAATTCACAAGGACTTGACCATTTAAAGGTGGGGAAGAATTGAAAGCTGAAGGAAAATGAAAAATATCTCAAGACAGGCATTCACGCTCATTGAACTGCTCGTGGTGGTCGCCATCATTGCCATCCTGGCGGCGCTATTGTTGCCCGCCCTGGCCAACGCAAAGGCCAAGGGACATGGAATCTCATGCATGAACAACCTCAAGCAACTGCAGTTGGCTCATCTCATGTATCCGGATGACAATGGTGATCTACTGACAAAACCCGGCAACTCGGGAACGGAACTCTATGCGTGGGTTGCCGGTTGGCTGGACTACAATCCGGGAAACCGCGACAACACGAATATCCTTGATTTGCTGGATCCCAAACGGGCCAAGTTTGCCCCCTACCTCCCAAGTGCGCGGGTGTACAAATGCCCGGCCGACCACAGTTATGTCACCATCAGGGGCAGGCACCATTCCCGCGTACGCAGCATGGGCATGAGCCAGGCGATGGGCGGCCCCGGAGTTTGGCTGCCCGGAAGCCGATACAAGGTGTACCTCAGATCCTCTGACCTGTTGAATCCCGGGCCATCCAAACTGTACGTTTTACTGGACGAACACCCCGACAGCATCAACGCCGGTGGGTACGCCAACCAGATGGTCGAAAGCCCGGGTTCGGCGCGCATTATCGACTACCCCGCCAGTTACCATAACAGTGCCGCAGGTTTAAGCTTTGCCGATGGTCACGCCGAAATTAAAAAGTGGATTGACCCCCGCACAATCAAACCGATCAACAACCGACTCATGCCCCTCAATGTTGCCTCGCCAAAAAACGTCGACATGATCTGGCTGGCAGACAGGACAACCATCCGTAAATAAGGAGCGTTTGGGCGAAGAAAAAATGGTACGCCCGGGAGGATTCGAACCCCCAACCTCATGGTTCGTAGCCATGCGATCTATCCAGTTGATCTACGGGCGCGCCCGAAAAGGGCGGGCACCCTGCCAAACCTCCCCCGGCCTTGCAAGGCGATTTTAAGTTCACGCCAAAAAGCGCGCGCTTGGCCAAGCGGCTACGGGTGAAACGGCGGCGTCTCGGACTGCCGCTGGCCGTCGATCACTTCACCGACGAACTTGGCCAAGCGCCCGGTCACGCGTTCGAACCACTCGTTCCCCTGCTCCGCCGTGGCCAAGGCCGGGTTCGGGTCGGGCTGATCGGCGACAGCGTCGGCACGGACGTTCTCGGGAAACTTGGCCAAGGCGACAGAGGTCTCGAACTCCTGCGCGTGCCCCGGCATGTCGTCCGGCAGCCGCTTGCCGCCCTGCAGCAACTCGTCGGCGTCCGCTTGGCGAAGCGTGTCCCAGTAGGAAAGAAAATGAAGATTGACGCCTTCGAACTGTCGCAGAAATTGATCCCAGGTACCACGGATCGGCTCGATGTTTCCACCGTGCCCGTTGAGTACGACAACGTTGCGGAAGCCGGCCCGCACCATGCTGTCGATCATGTCGCCCAGCACGGTGAGGAAGGTTCCGGGCTGGAGCGTCAGCGTGCCGGGATGCCGCATGTGATGCTCGCTGATGCCGCACATCAACCCCTCGGTGACGAGCACGCGCGGAGCCAGCCGCCTGGCCACGGCGCGCGTCACCAACCCTACGCTTCGCCAGTCGTGCTCCATTGCCAGATGCTCGAGGTGTTGCTCGATCGCGGCGACCGGGATGATGCAGCCGGCCAACTCGCCGGACGCCATCCGCTCGCGGAACTCACGGCGCGTGAGTTTTCCTAGGACGATTTCTGGGATAATACCACTCAAGTTCAGTTGCTGGTTTTCGACTCGTTGGCTATTAGGAAGG
>QOAX01000049.1 GCA_003972865.1 Verrucomicrobiota bacterium
TATCAGCCGGCATCAGGGAATCGTCTTGAGCGTGCGCACGTCGAGCAGCGGCAGCGAGGGCCAGCGCGGATCGACAGCCTCGATGCCGGTGAGAACGACCCTGCGGTTGCGCAGCATGCTCATCAACCGCTCGAAGGTGATCATCTCGCCATCCTCGCTGTCAACCGTCTTGAGCGGCCCGGAGTCGGACGAGTAAAGGTAGTTGATGGTCCGGCCGTTGTCGTCGAGCAGCTCAAACCGGCTCGGGGCTTTCGGGCTGCGGAAAAAGCGCCGCTTGATTTTGCCCTCGCGGGTAACGATGCGCGGCGGCGGCACCGGCAATTTCGTGTCGGTGACGGCCGGGGCCGCTTCCGGCTTGGCTTCCTCGGCGTCCTCCGGGTTGCCCATTGGCGGCTTTTCCGCGTCGGTGGACTCAGGGGCATTGATCACGACGACGTCCGGCTCCGGCGGTTCCGGCAAGTCACCGGGTTCGGGGGTCTTTTCGGTTTCGCCCTTGGCCTCGGCGACCTCTTCCGGCTCGGCCTTGGTTTCCGCCGGCTCTGTTGCTTCGGTCACCTTCCCGGCGCCCGGCTTGGCTTCGGGAGTGGCTTCCGCCGGCTTGACCTCGCCGGTCTCTTTTGGCTCTTCCGTTTCGGCCACCTCGGTCGGCTTGGCCTCGGGTGTTTCCTCCGGCGCGGCCTCTTCGGCGGCTTGGCCAAGCTCGACGAACTTGGCCGCGATGTAGGCGTGTGCGCCGGCGGGATGCTCAATCTCAATCCAGTCGCCGGCGGTGCGTTTTTCCTTCACGGCATCGCCCTTGGCCAAGCGGCCCACGATGCTGAACCGCTCGCCACCCCCGGCGCGGACGTTGAGCTTGCTGGCGGTCACTTTGCCCTCCTCGACGAAGCCCATATGCACCCACGTCTGGCCGGCGGCCGGCATGGCGATCCTGAGCCAGTCGGCCGGCTCGCCCTTGCGCGGCGGGGCAACGGTCACCTTGGCCAGTACGGTCACTTGGTCGCCCTTGCGCAGCTGGGCCACGCGTTCGCCAATCAGGCTGGCCCGGGCGCGGACGTTGACGCGGTCGGCCGAGACGGTGGCCGACTCGGGAGGGGTGACTTCGCTGACAACATCTTTCGCGCTCAAGCCTGAAACGGCAACGAGCCAAGCCAGCGCCGGGATGGGGAAACGGCCAAGTGCTTTCATTGGACGCCGAGTGTGAAACGTCCCTCCACCGGTGTCAATTCCGCCGGGCCGTTCGCGGCTATTTTCCGGGTGGCTTGAGACACGACGCGATCTCGGCACGGCTGAGCACGCGCCACTTGCCAGGCGGCAGTTCGCCCAGTTTCACCGGCCCGACCGCCACCCTTTGCAGGCGCAACACACGGAAGCCAAGCGCTTTAAACATCCGACGCACCTCCCGGTTCCTGCCCTCTGCCAGCACCAGCTCCGCCTCGCTGCGGGTGTTGTTGGTGGATAGGAGCCGGACGCGCCTGGCTTTCAGGAATTCTCCCTTGTCGCGCAGGCCGAGCGTGAGCTGCTTCAGCGTCTCCAGCTCGAGCCGCTTGGCCAAAGTCACGCGGTACGTCTTGAGCAGGCCGTGGCTCGGGTGCGCCACTTTTTGGCAAAACTCGCCGTCGTTGGTCAGCAGGATCAGCCCCTCGCTGTCGGCGTCGAGCCGACCGATGGTGAAGAGGTGCCCCCAGTCCGCCGGCAACAGGTCGAACACCGTCCGGCGATCGTGCGTGTCGTGGCGGGTGCAGAGAAACTTGGGCGGCTTGTTGAGAGCGACGAAGCGCTTGGCCTTGGCGCGAATCGGGCGGCCGTCGAGTGCGACCTCGTCCTTGGCGGGATCAACCTTGGTGCCGAGCAGCCGAACGACTTGGCCGGCGACGGTGACGCGCCCAGCGAGGATCAGTTTTTCGCCTTCACGGCGCGAGGCGACCCCGGCCTCGGAGAGAAATTTTTGCAATCGAACCATCACCACAGAGGACGGAAGTGCGGTGCGGTCAGTGGAGGGAGAACAACGGAACCGGGGACGATTATTCCTCCGGCTTGGTCTTTTTCAGGCCGGTGATACGGTCGCCTTCCTTGAGTTCGCCGCGTTTGCGGAGCAGTTCCACCCGCTCATAACGGGTGAGCACGGTGCGCTTGGCTTCAGCGGCACCACCGACTTTCAGGCTGGGATGTTGTGACATTTTCCTAAAAACAATCGATTTGGAGTCCCTCCGCCGCGAAGCGGGCGCGGGAACCTACCACACCCCATCCCGATTGCAACCGGATATTTTGCAACAAATGTCGGCTTTTCTGCGTCTACTCCAAAAGGCAAGCTTGGCCAAGCGCTGCTTCCGTTGTGACGTTGTTTTCCACAAAAACCAGCCTCAACCTACTTGGCTTAGTTGCTGCCCTACCCCTGGCTCGCGCAGAGGCACCGGATATCCGCTCAGTCGAGCCGGATCTCACGATCCCCAAGCTGGAAACCGGCCAACCGGATGCCGGCAAGCGAGTGAAGCAAACCATACCCGGCTACGAGCAAACTCGCGTTTACCATGTCACCTATCTGCCGACCGATTGGGTAAAAGGCAAACGCTACCCGGTACTCATCGAATATGCCGGGAACAACCACCGCGGAGCCTACGGTGACATTAGCACTGGCCGGCCCGAGGGCAGCAACATGGGCTACGGAATCTCCGGCGGACGCGGCTTCATTTGGGTTTGCCTGCCGTACCTCAACGCTGCCGGAGACGACATTGCCCTCACTTGGTGGGGTGACTCCAAAAATCGCACCGCGCGGCCGACGTTGGATTACTGCCATAAAACCGTCCCGTGGATTTGCGAAAAATACGGAGGCGACACCGACCGTGTCGTCCTCTGCGGATTCTCACGCGGTGCCATCGCCTGCAACTACCTTGGACTGCACGACAACGAAACCGCCAAACTCTGGCGAGCCTTCATTCCGTACAGCCACTACGACGGCATCGCCACTTGGCCTTACCCGGCCTCGGACCGTGATTCCGCCCTCACCCGACTCAAGCGCTTGGCCAACCGCCCGCAATTCATTTGCCATGAAGTCACCGGCTCCCGACTCAACCTCGCGGCGACAAAAAAATGGATCGAATCCACCAGCATCAAGGCAAACCTCACCTTCGCCGAAACCGGCTTCCGCAACCACAATGACGCATGGCTTCTTCGTACCAGTCCAGCCCGTGAACATCTCCGTGCCTGGCTGAAACGGGTTTTACAATAGACGCTTCCCCATCCCACCAATTCCGTAGGTTGTCGCTCATCCGCTTGGCCAAGCGGTTAATTGAGGTCACCGGGCGGGATCTCGTTTAGCGTGTAGTAGCCGACCGGGTGCAGGATCGGCAGGCCCTTGGCCGAGCGCACTCCCTTGGCGTGCAGCTCGTGGATGTGTCCGTGGATGAGTTTGTCCACGGTCACTCTCACGGTTTTCGGGCCGGTGACTTCGACACCCACGATCATCGGCGTCACCTTGTCCACGACCGGGCTGCCGTAATCCGAGCGGTAAATGTAGGTGTAGGCGCTCATGCTGTAGGAAGCGAGGTTGCCGGCGCTCACGGCCTCCACTTCGTGGGTGAAGGTCAGCTCAAAGCCGTCCGGCTTGGCGCGCATCTCGTGAATCTCGAACGGCACCTTGCCCTTCCAGGTGACGCGATCGAGCGCGAAACGTCTGCCGCCCCGGGCGCCCCAGCCGCGGTCGGTACCACCGACAAAGAGGGTGCCGTTCGGGTGCATGTACGCGGCGATGTTGCCGGAGCCGAAGCCTTTCAAAAACGAGAACGCAGCCCCCTGGTAAACGCCGTTCACCTTCTCGAGAAATGCCCGGTTGACCACCGAGAAGGTCTGGTCGCAGACAAGCAACTGGTTCTTGAAAGCGCCGAACTTGCCGTTACTATCGTAGGCGAATCCGGCGGTGGAGTTGCCCAGGATGCCGTGCGGGAACACGATGGCCGAAGGCACCAGCTCGGGAATCTTGGGCCGCTCGGCCACCCAGCGGCTGTTGGTCTTGGGCTCGGTAGGGCGCTTGCCCATCGACGCCTTCGCGGCCGCAGTGTCATACCAGCGGAAGCCCCCAGGGTGGCCCTGGAACGATCCGTGCGAGAGCGGCTTGAGCGAGCTGGAGCCGTTCCATGGCCCTTGGTTGTCGGCATAGAAGGCTTCGCCCAAGTGGTTCAGGCCAATGCCGCCTGGCGAGCGGATGCCGCTGGCGGTCGGGATGAGTTCCCCTTCCCGGGTCACGCGGACACACCAGCCGCGATAGTCGATCTGGCTGGAGAACGAGCCGGTGAGGCAGAGAACGATCCACATGTCGCCGTTCGGATCGGGCCGGGTGCCAAAGGCGTACTCGTGGTAGTCGCCGGTGATGCCCCAGCCGTCGTTGACCGTCTCGAAAATGTCGGCACGGTCGTCACCGTTGACGTCCTTCATGCGGGTCAGCTCGCCGCGCTGGGTGCAGTAGAGCCAACCGTCCGTGAAGGCGAGGTTGAGAGGCTCGTGCAGGCCCTCGGCATAGAGGGTCCACTTGATTTTGTCCGGCGCACCGAATGGGTCGGACAGGACGTAGACATCGCCGCGGCGGCCGCAGATGGCCAGTTTGCCGTCGGGGAGCATCTCGATGCCGCTGGTCTCCACCACGACACCGTCCGGCATCGGGATGGCGTCGATCTGGTAATAGTCGGACTCGACCGGGTCGGCGGCGCGCGAGGCGGCCGCTTGGCCAAGCGCGAACCCGGCCAGCAGTGCGAAGCGTGTCACTTGATTCATCATCTTGAAATCTCCTTTGTTTTCAGAGGTTAAAGGTTCCACTCGTACTGCTGCTTGAGGGTCGCTTGGCCTTCGACATTGAGCTTGATCAGCAGTTCCTTGCGGCCGCCGCTCTCTCGGATCACCGGCTTGGCCTCGAGTTCCGGGAAACTGACGCGGAGCATGGTGCCGCCAATGTTGTAGCCGCCGTCTTCCTCGGTGATCGAGTCACCGGCAGCAGCAAGATACCACACCTCGCCGTTTCCGCGTATGCGGAGCCGGCGGGTGATCGACGGCAGCGCGCCGGCGTTCGGCTCGGCGTAGTCGGCCACCTGCAAGTCGTCCCCGATCTTGTATCCGAAGATCGGGCGCCGTTGCTCTGGGAGAAGGAAGTAGCCACGAAACTTCAGGCCCTTGGCACGGGTGTCGCGGCCCTCGGCCCTTGGCCAAGCGGCGTCCGCGCTGTCGAGCTGCGCGAATGGCTGATCGCGTGTGAGGCGGATCAGGTAGTGGCCGGACGGCCGCTGAAACCCCTGGCCGCGGCCGTTCCAGTGCCTCGCCGCGTCCATGAACGCACCGTGCCACAGCATCGCGATCTGCATGGTGTTGGCATCAAAGCAGAGATTCACTTTTTCAGGATAGCCGACGCCGATGCCACGCGGGCTAGCACCCTCGATGAAGTTGCGATAGATGCGCACCTCCTTGGTAATCTCAATCGGATTGCCGGTCGGGAAGGCCGGCCCCCTGCGCTGCGGCTTGATGGTCTGCTTGGCCAACTGGAGGCGCTGGATGCCCGGGCCGGACATGTCAAGCGCTAGTCTCTCTTCGCCGCCTTTCTCGAAGTATTCCAACCTCAGTTTGACGGCTCCCGGGTCGAGGGCGACCCTGCCCTTCTTTGCCCGCATGCTGTGTACGCCGTCGTTGTCCACCACCAACTTGCCGTTGATGTATAGGCGTGTGCCGTCGTCGGAGCCCAGGTTGAACGTATAGTCGCCCTTCTTGGCGATCTCGATGTCGCCCTCGAATACGACACCAAAGTTCTCGCCCACGCCGGCCAGGCCGGGATCTGCCGTGCCGGTCTTGGCCTTGCCGGTCTTGAACGGCTTCAGCTTTGAGAAGTCCGGCAGCTTGTCCCAACTGCCCTTGTAGGCGGCAAAAGTGAAGTTGTTGATTTTGCCCTTGGCGATGAGACCGGCGGGATCCTCCGCGCTGCCGCCCTCGCTGAGCGAGCGTACGTAGGCGATGAGCGCCTTCATTTCACCGTCGTTTACGGCGGGCGGCGGCGGCATTGGCGCAGCGGCCTCCTTAGACACCTTGTCCATCGGCTTGAGGATCGACTCGGCGAAATACGCCTCGTCGAACGTGACCGTGGCTTCTGGGCCGCCATAGCCGAGGGTCACGGTGCGTTTTTTGCCCCAAAAACCGCCCATAAACTTCGGCGCCTTCATGGCAATCCCGGCCGGGGCCGGCACGTTTTCATCCACCTGGTGGCAGGTGAAACAGATTTTTACCTGAAAGAGCGCCTTTCCTCGGGCGATCAACTTCGCGTCATCTGCGGCCTGGGCGGGCAACAACAATCCCGCAACCGCCAGGCCGATGACACACAACAATTGGCCTCGATTGATCCTCTGCATGCGTGGCGCAGATGGTGCATATCCCCTCTTGGCTGTCGAGCAGATCCTCAAAAAAGTCCATCGAGACTCGACGGCCAAGCCGCTTTTCCGTAACCAACCGGGCTGTTCATGTTTCCGGTCGGACTCTACCTGTTGGCGCTCGTCGGAGGCGCGGTGATTTCCGCTGCCTCGCTGCCACTGTGGAGACGCTGGTGCGAACATGTCGGGCTGGTGGACACGCCGGGCCACCGGAAAATTCACGACCATCCGGTGCCGCTGGCCGGCGGCTTGGCCGTGGTCACCGGCCTCGCCACGCCGATCCTCGCCGCCTCCGCGTGGGCCTGGCTTGGCCCTTTGCCGGAATCGTTCGCACACGTCGTCGCCCACGGCTTGGCCAAGCGCGGATGGCAACTCGTCGCCATCCTCGGCGGCGCGGCGGCCATGCTGGCGCTCGGCGTCATCGACGACCGGCGCAACCTGTCGGCCAAGTGGAAGTTCACCGGCCAGGTGCTGATCGCGCTCGCGGTCGCCGCCAGCGGCATCCGCGTGACGATCTTCGTCGAGAGCCCGCTCTTCAGTTACGCCGTCACCGTGCTGTGGATTTTGACCGTCACCAACGCCGTCAATTTTCAGGACAACATGAACGGCCTGTGCGCCGGGCTGGGGCTGATCGCCAGCTGGTTTTTCGCGTGGCACGCCGGGTTGGAGGGGCAGTACCTCGTCGCGTCGCTGGCGTTCCTGTTCACCGGAGCGCTGGCCGGCTTTCTGCCATACAACTTCCCGCGCGGCGGTGTGTTCCTTGGCGACGGCGGCAGCCACGTCGTCGGCTTCCTGCTCGCCGTGCTGGCGATCCTCCCCGATTTTTATTCAGCGGCCAGCCAGCCCAAGTGGTTCGTACTCACGCCGCTGATCGTTCTCGCCGTGCCGCTGGCCGACCTGGTCTCGGTGATCCTCATCCGCCGCCGGCTTGGCCAGGCGGTGTGGGTCGGCGACAACAACCACTTCTCCCACCGCCTCGTCCGCGCCGGCTTGGCCAAGCCGCGGGCAGTTCTCATTCTGCTGCTCATCGCAGCCGCAATCGGCACTGTAACATTTTTGAAGTGAACGGTATTACTCGTCTGCGTAGACCTCCACTTGCGGCGGGAAGGCGAAGTCGCGCCAGAGTCGCTCGAGCAACTCGGCGTCCGGCCTGCCGTCAGTCACTACGAAGCGGTAGCGCGACACGTAGTCCTCGCCCGGCTTGATTTCCCAGTCGCCGGCCTGGGACGGGGCGAAGTTGAAAAACGGTTCGGATGGGTGAATGCGCATCGGCTGAGGGAACCGGAAATTACTTGGATGGCACAGCACGCCGATGCCACCCCACTTCCCGCTGACCTGTCCGCCGATATGACACCAGCGCGCGCGGGTGGCGTGTCCCTGGATGCGGTCGCTCTCGCCGTTGGAAGTCAGGTAAAAACAGTTTTCCACGCCGTCCCATTCGCCGTGACCGCGGAAGCCCAAGCCGCCGTAGCGATATTCCGGGAACTGGATTTTGCTGTTGCTGGCGCAGCGCTGCACCGACTCCAGTTCAAACAGGTAATACGGATCGTCGTTCTGGCCGGCGGCATAAATCTGCATGCGCCAAGTTTCCTTGAGCGCCACTTTTTGCGGCTGGGCAATGAGGTCGACGAATCGGTGCGAACTCGAAAAGCCGGCGTGCACGGAGCCACTCCATTGACCAAGCAGGCCGGTGAACTCCACGGTGCCGGTGCCGGTGCCCATGTTCCAAAAGTCCGGCTTGCGGCCCTCGAACGTTGTGTTGGTCCACGGGAACCAAATACCGTGGTGATGCTTGTGGTTGTGCGGGTAGTCGTCGGTGATGACCGTGCCGCCCGGCGTCACGACCGGGTGAATGTAGCCGCCCCGGCGATAGACCGGCTCGAGGTCGTCTCGCGGCAACTCGCTTTTCTCCGCCTGATAATGCAGCACGGTTTTGTCGCCGATTGTGATCCTCAACTTGCCGTTTTCCTCGACTAGGTTGACGGCATTGTCATGAGTCGGCTTGGCTGCCAGGGCAAGTTGGTAAACGGCGGTCTGGAAGGCATCAAGCTGGCTGATGATAAACGTGGCCAAGCCGCGGTCGTCCGCCTGGATGGCTACCGGCTTGCCGTCCGGGCCGGTGAGCTGCCAATGCGCTTGGCCAACGTCCGGCAGCGCAAACGAAACCGGCGTGCCGCTCCGGTCGTGGTGCCCGGCATCGACTCGGAGCGAGTAACTGGCGGCAGCCACCTGGCCAAGCGCACCCAGCACCAAGCCAAGCGCGCACAACAAAAATGGACGGAAGGTCATGCGCCTTTTGTGCGGTGGCCAAGGGCCGTGGTCAAGGCTCGCGCTTGGCCAAGCGTATAAAAAACCCCGGCGCTTGGCCGGGGCAATGCGAAAGTTTCTGTCCGATGGTTTATTCCTTCACCGTGACGGTGATTTTTTTGGAGATCACCGGCGGGTCATGGGCCAGGTGGATCCAGTCGCCGAGCACGAGCTGGAGCGTGTGTTTGCCGGGGGGCAACTCCAGCGTCACCTCGGTCTGGCCGCCGCCGAAGTGGCGGAAGTTGTCCGTGGCGACCAGGGGCAGATCGAGGCTGGGAAGCTTGTCCACGTCGATCAACAGGTGGTGGTGGCCGGTATTTTCCTTGTCGATGGCGGCCGGGGCGATGCCCATTCCCTTGAGGCCGAACCGGACGGTAAATTTCTTCCCGACTGTTTTGCCGTCCTTGGGGGAGATGATGTACGCCTTGGCGCCCTTGGGTGACTTGCGCTTTTCCAGTTTGTCGGCGGCCACCGCGGAAGTGAGCAGGCCACCGAGCACCATTGCTGACAAAATGAATCGGAGCGTCATAACCCAAGGAATGTCGGAAAGCCCTTCCTGTTTTGCAAGCAAAATCGCCGGAATAATTCCCGGATTGACTCCGGCCAAAACGAGCCGTTTGATGGGCCCTGCCTCGCTGCATGTCTTTCTCCCCGTTTCAACGCCGATTCAAGAGTCGCCGGCCACGCCGCCTCGGCCCGCGCGACCAGGCATTGCGCGAATGGCGGGGCGTTGATGTGCGGGCGCTGGAGAAGACGCACGGCAACAAGTCATTCAACGCCGGTGCCGTGGTGAAGAACGTCCTCGGCGCGCTCCAACTCGACCGCCGCCGCGCCGAGACAGAGGTGGTGAAAGTGTGGAACCAGACGATCGACCCCACCATCACCGGCCACGCGCAGCCGACTGGCATCCGCCGCGGCACACTGTTCGTCTCGGTGGACTCGAGCGTGTGGCTGGACGAGATCGTGCGTTACCGGCGGCACGAAATCCTGCAGCGCATGCAGCACGCCATGGGCCGGGAGATGGTCAAAAAAATCTCATTCCGGATCGGGTGAGGCTTGGCCAGGGTCACCGCTCACTTTTTGAGCAGCACGGCTGCGAGGCCGTCGATGGTATGATCCCTGGCCTTGGCGGTGGGCTTGAGGCCAAGCTCTTTGAGCGCCTTGGTGGTCTCGGGGCCGATCGATGCAAGCTTGAGTTTTGGGTTGTCCTCGCAGCGCTTGGCCAGATTGAAACGGGCGTCGAAGTTTTTCACCGCTGAGCTGCTTGCAAACATGATCCAGTCCGCACCGTTCTCTTCAAAATCTTCCGCCGCGCCGTTGCGATCCTCGGTTTCGGGTATTGTTTTGTAGAAGGCAACATCGTCCACGATGGCCCCCCGTTCCTCAAGCATCCGGGGCAGCTCGGAGTTGGCCTCCTCGGCGCGGGCGAGCAGCACCGAGATGTTTTCCACGTTTTGGTGGTCGAGCAGCGCCTTGGCCGTGGCCTCTGCGGTGTAAACTTCCGGCATGAGGTCGATGTGGAGGTGGAGCTCCCCGAGCTTTTTCGCGGTGGCCGGCCCGACGGCGGCAAAGCGGACGCAGCCAAGGTCGCGGACATCGCGAAAGGCCTTGAAAAAATAATCGAAAAAATGCTCCACACCGTTGGGGCTGGTGAAGACGATCCAGTCGTAGCTGCCAATGCCGGTGACGGCTTCGACGATCGGCTCGTTGCTGCCCGGCGGCACGATTTTGATGGTGGGAATCTCGAGCACATCCGCTCCGAGATCCCTGAGCTGCCCCGACAGCCTGCTGGCCTGGTTGCGGGTACGGGTGACCACCACACGCTGGCCAAAGAGAGGCCGGTTCTCAAACCAGTTAAGCGTGTCCCGCAGCGTTGAGACTCCGCCGATAACCGTCACTGCCGGTGCCTTGAAATCGGTCATGGCCACCTTGTCGGCAATGGTGGCGAGCGTGCCGGTGATCGTTTTTTGCCGGCCCATCGTGCCCCATCGAACCATGGCCACAGGCGTTCCGGCGTCCAGACCGTTGGCCTCGAGCGCAGCGGCGATTTTGCCAATGCGCTCTACGCCCATCAGGAGCACCTTGGTGCCGGGCTCACGAGCGATGCGTTCCCAGTCCAGCGCGCTCTCTTCCTTGCCGGGATCCTCGTGGCCGGTGATGACCGTGAAGCTCGAGCAGTGATCGCGGTGGGTGAGCGGAATGCCGGCGTAACTCGGCGCGGCGATGATGGACGAGATGCCCGGCACGACCTCGAACGGCACGCCGTCCCGGTGCAGCCCGGCCGCCTCCTCGCCGCCCCGGCCGAAAATGTACGGGTCGCCGCCCTTGAGCCGGACCACCGTCTTGCCGGCCGCGGCTTTCTCGGCGAGCAACCGGTTCAGCTCCTCCTGCGGGATGGCCCGGTCGCGGGGACGTTTGCCACCGAAGATGACCTCGGCCGCCTCCGGCGCGAGAGCCAGCAGTTCGCGGTTGACCAGCGAGTCGTAAACCACCACGTCCGCCCGGCGCAGCAGCTCGGCACCGCGCATCGTGAGCAGCCCGGCATCTCCCGGCCCGGCGCCCACGAGATAAACTTTTCCCGTCAAACCCATTCGGCGTCAGCGTTGGTGAAGTTCGGCCAAGCGGCAAGAATTCATTTGCCGGCCGGCACAAGCACCTTCAGCGCACGCGGCCGCAGCGTGACCGTCAGCGGTAGCGTGCCGATGAACTCACCATCGGCCTGGACACGGGTCCCGGCCGGGCCATCGATAGCGAGTTCGCTCATGCGGTGATGCTCCGCGCCGGGCCAGTCGCCGATTTGGCCAAGCGCCATCGACGTGACACCGCGCGACACCGAGCCGGGATTGATCCTTGGGAACACGCACAGATCGAGCCGGCCGTCGTTGAGCTTCGCGTCCGGGAACAGCACAACCGGGCCGGCGAAAAAGCGGCCGTTGCCGACACACATCCACTCGCCCCGTACCGAGCCACCGTCCCACGTGGCGGTCAGCCTCGGCGGCTTTGCCTTGAGCGCGACGAGGGTGGAAAACAGGTAGGCCAGCGGCCCGATTTTTCTCTTCAACGCAATGCTCACGCCGCCGACCGCGTCGCCGTCCAGCCCGGCGCCGGCCATTTGGACAAAATATCGCTCCGCTGGGCCGGCATCCGTTTGCACATTGGCCAGGGGCAGATCGACGGCCCGCGCTTGGCCAAGCCGAACCGTTTCCCAGGCGCGCCTGGGCGAGAGCGGGATGCCCAGTTCGCGGGCGAACACGTTCATCGTCCCCAGCGGCAGAATGCCGAGCTGCGCTTGGCCAAGGCCGTCGCGCACCTTGGCCAAGCCGTTGACGACCTCGTTGACCGTGCCGTCGCCGCCGGTGGCGACAACGGTTTTGCAGCCGTCACGAACCGCCTGCGCGGCGAGGTTGGTCGCGCTGCCGGGGCCACTCGTCTCGAGCAGCGTGCACTCGTTCCGCAGTTGGCCAAGCGACTCGCGAAAGCGCCGCGCCTTATCGCCACGGGCGGCGGGATTGAAAATCAGCGCGATGGACGGTTGGCTCATGGCGGGCGGCTTGGCCGGGCGCTACTCGACTGGCTCAGGCAGCGTCTTGCCGCCGCTGACGAGGAACATCACCGCCATGCGCACGGCGAGACCGTTGGTCACCTGGTCGAGGATGGTCGAGCGCGGGTGGTCGGCAATCTCGCTGTCGATCTCGACGCCGCGATTGATCGGGCCGGGGTGCATGACGATGGCGTCCGGCTTGAGCCGGGCGAAGCGCTCGTTCGTCAGGCCAAAGAGCGACCGGTACTCACCGATGCTCGGGAAGGCGGAGAGCCGCTGGCGCTCGTGCTGGATGCGCAGCAGGTTGACGATGTCGGCGTCGGCGAGGGCCTCGTCGACGTTGTGTGTCACGCGGCATCCCATTTTTTCGAAGATGCGAGGGACGAGTGTTGGCGGGCCGCAGAGCGTGACGTTCGCGCCGAGCTTGGTCAGCGCCCAGATGTTCGAGCGGGCCACGCGGCTGTAGAGGATGTCGCCGAGGATGGTGACGTTGAGGCCGCTCACGTCGCCCTTTTTCTCAAACATCGTGAACGTGTCGAGCAGCGCTTGCGTGGGATGTTCGTGCGCGCCGTCGCCGGCGTTGATCACGCTGCAGCCGACCACCCGCGACAGCAGGTGCGGCGCCCCCTCCGCACTGTGGCGAACGACGATAATGTCGGCGCTCAGCGCCTCGAGTGTCTTGCCGGTGTCCCGGAGGGTTTCGCCTTTCCTGAGCGACGACGCCTCGGCGGTGAAGTTGATGACGTCGGCGTTGAGCCGCATCGCGGCCAGCTCGAAGCTGATGCGCGTGCGGGTGGACGGCTCGACGAACAGGTTCACCACCGTGCGCCCGCGCAGGGCCGGCACTTTCTTGATCGTGCGCTCGCCGACCGCCCTGAAGGCGCGCGACGTGTCGAGGATCATCCGAATCTCGTCGGCGCTCAGCGACTCGATGTCGAGCAGGTGTCTACGGGTCCAGTTCATTCGTTGGGGTTTGCGGCCCGCAGCGTGACCGAGTCGTCGCCGCCGGTCTCGCTGAGCGAAACCTGGATGCGCTCGTCGAGGGCGGTGGGGATGTTTTTGCCGACGAAGTCCGGCTTGACCGGCAGCTCGCGGTGGCCGCGGTCGACCAGCACCGCGAGCTGTATGCGTTGCGGCCGGCCGAGGTGATGCACGGCATCGAGCGCGGCGCGAACGGTGCGGCCGTTGAACAGCACGTCGTCGACGAGCACGATCGTTTTGCCCTCGACGTCGAACGGCACCTCGGTTGGCTGCACGCTGACGATGCCGCGTTGGCCGATGTCGTCGCGGTGCATGCTGACGTCGAGCACGCCGGCCGGCGCATCGTGCCCCCAGATGCCGGTGAGCAGCCCGGCCAGGCGCCTGGCCAGGTGGACGCCGCCGCGCTGAATGCCGATCAGCCCGACGCTCTTGCTGTCGGCGTTGGCCTCGGCGATCTCGTGCGCGATGCGCGTCAGTCTGCGCTGGATCGCGTCGGCATCGAGGAGCAGTTTTTCGTCAGCCATGGCGGGTGTTGTGGACACAAAAAAACGAACCTGCGCCGTGCGCACCGGTTCGTGTCGTCCAAAGTTGTCTCGTCAGTTTTCGCATGTCCCTTGGCGACCTCGCGGGATCGCTTTAAAGGAAACGGCGGCGGGTCACTCCCCGGCTGCCTGGCGGCTCTTTCGCCACTTGGCGCGGTGGTTGAAGATCCAGTCCATCAACGCCCGCTCGAACCCAATGTCGCGGCCCGCCCTCTCGGATTCAAGCCATTTGTGCCGGAGAACTTCCTCCCGTTCGGCGAGATATTGCTGATACAGCGACGATTTCT
>QOAX01000140.1 GCA_003972865.1 Verrucomicrobiota bacterium
CCGACGAGGGCGTACGGCACGCCCTTCTCCTCCTCGTCCACCTCGTGGTGGCGGCGACCCATGAAACGCTTGATGGAGAAAACGGTGTTCTTCGGGTTGGTCACCGCTTGGCGCTTGGCTGCATCGCCGACCAAGCGCTCGCCACCCTTGCCAAATGCCACCACCGAGGGCGTCGTCCGACGGCCCTCGGAATTCTCGAGAACGAGCGGTTCCCCGCCGTCCATGACAGACATACAGCAGTTCGTCGTTCCTAAATCTATTCCTAAAACTTTTCCCATAACAAATTCCGCCACCCTTGAGCAACTCGAATGCCAACCGACA
This sequence comes from Verrucomicrobiota bacterium, assembly GCA_003972865.1. GTDB lineage: Bacteria > Verrucomicrobiota > Verrucomicrobiia > Limisphaerales > UBA1096 > UBA1096. Next base: position 322 of record QOAX01000140.1, read on the forward strand.
ATAGAAATACTTAACTAACTTCAATCAAGTCGCTTACGTGTTTAATTGTCTGTCGAGGTACAGCCTTGGATTCGTGTCACGTGTGACATAATGTCTCGATCGTTGACTGCTGAAGTTGGCAAGCGTCCCGCCTTGGGCATGGTTTTCTGACTGCGCTTTGCCAAGCGCTTGGCCGCTCAATCGCCGCCGAAGGGGTTGCCTGAATTCCCTGAAATCTCGTCGAAGGGATTGTCTCCCGGATCACGCCTGGCCTTGGTTTTCTTCGGCTTGGCCTTTTGTGGCTTGGGCGGTCTTGGGGCGAGGATCGGGGAAAACATCAAATACACCCACGGCAACATCAGGTGTACACCCCACACGACCAGCAGAGCCATCAAGTCGTTTTCTCCAAATTGCTTCAGGCCGTAAATCACGATGCCGACACTCATCACCAAGGCTCCTGGCATTTGTGCGGCAATGGCTATTTTCCTGGCTCCAGCCCAGTCCACCCGGTTGACGGAGAAAACCTTGACCGGAAACATGTACAGCAAACCCAGCGCGAACCAGGCGCAAAGCAATGCCAAAATGGTCAGCAAACCAAGCCCTGCCAACACCATGTGGGAATGAGCCCCCCACCAAGGCTCAAGTTCGGTTTTATTGAACGACAAAATCCAGCCCGTGGGATAAGGCAGCGTCAACAGGCCAAGTCCAAGGCTGCTTCCGATCCGCAAATCGCTTGAGCCAAAAGCCAACACGAGATCGGCCGATTCCACGACATTGGCGAAGCCTCCCGGGCGCACGTCGATCCGCATAAACGGCCCCTCCTGCTGAAGCACCGCTCCGCTTGGCCAAGCGAGACGGCCGCCGCGAATCTCCCCGGTCGGCGGCATTTGCCTGATGGTTTTGTCGATCACCGGCGCCCAAGCCTGCTGGACAAACCACACCACCGTGGCCGCAACCATGAGGGCGAAGAACAGTTCCACCACCAATAACCGCCAGCGACTGGCCGCAGCGAACCGAGCTACGCCTCCGAATGTCAACGGCTGCCAAGCCTCCTTCGGTCGATCTTCCGCCACTCCGCCCGCAAGCTACCCGCGGGCAACCGGCTGGGAAACCCAAATTCGTGTCTGACCGGTCGTTTTTTGGTCAAAAAACCAAAAGAAACAGCCAATCCGGACAGCCTTTTGCACTTGACGCTGCTCAGCGAGAACGACTAGCCTGAAGCCGGTTGCCACCCCCCCGGGTGTCAGCGTGGTCAGTCAACTCTGGTGCGAGTGAGTGAAGTCGGAGAGCAATCTGCCGGCTTTTTTGTTCGGTACGAACGGTTTAGGGCCTGTCGAAAGACGATAACGATGAATCCGGAATTTATAGCCAGCATGGAGTATTGGGAGCGCGAAAAGGGCCTCGATCGGGAGATCCTAATCAGCGCTGTCGAGGACGCAATGGTCTCTGCGGCCAAGCGCGCAGTCGGTCCCGCCAGGGAGCTGCGGTGTGAAATCGACCGCAAGGAGGGCGACATCCGCGCCTTCGCCTCCCTGATCGTGGTGGAGACGGTCACGGACAAACAAAGCGAAATCAGTCTGGAGTCTGCACGACGCCACAAGCCGGACGCTCAATTGGATGAGGAACTTGAAGTTGAAGTCACCCCGAAAAACTTTGGCCGGATCGCCTCGCAGAACGCCAAGCAAGCGCTGATGCAGGCCATTCGCCGGGCGGAGAAGGCGTTGATTTACTCCGAGTTCCAAGACCGCGTCGGGGACATCGTCAGCGGCGAGGTTCGGGGATTCGACCGCTCGGATGTCCTTGTTGACTTGGGCAAATTTGAGGCCCTGCTGCCCAACCGCGAGCGTGTGCCCACTGAGGAATACCAGCGGGGCGAACGCATCCGGTGTCTGGTAAAAGCCGTGCAGGGCTCAGACAGCAATTCTGAAATCATCCTCTCCCGAAGGGACTCCGACTTTGTGCTCAAGCTGTTTCAACTCGAAGTCTCCGAGATCAACGACGGCACGATCGAGGTCAAGGCCATTGCCCGGGAGCCGGGCTTTCGCACCAAGCTTGCGGTGCACTCGAAGGATGAAAAAGTCGATCCGGTCGGCGCTTGCGTCGGGCTTCGCGGACAACGGGTGAAAAATATCGTCCGGGAACTCAACAACGAGAAAATTGACATCATCCGCTGGGATGCAGACATTGAGACCTACGTGACCAACTCCCTCGCCCCGGCCCAACTCAAGCGGGTGGAGATCGAGCAGGACAAAAAAAGGGCCCACATCCTGGTGGACCCCGATCAACTCTCGCTGGCCATCGGACGCCGTGGCCAGAACGCCCGCCTCACCAGCATACTCACCGGATGGCAGATCGACATCGACCCGGAGGAAGAGGTCCGCGTCGGGTTTGAGGAACAGGTCGCCGGAGCTGTTGATGCACTGGCCGCCATACCCGGCATCGAGAAGGAGCAGGCCGATGCCCTCGTCCATGCCGGTCTGCTGACATTGGATGCCCTCATTAGTGTCGAGGCTGGAGACCTCGCGGATATCCCGGGCCTCGCGGACCATGCCCAGTCGGTTCTGGCCGCCGCCCGCGTCGAGAAAGAACGCCGCGCAGGATCGAGCGCCAACCCGCTGATGGAGGAGGCTCCCCCTGAAGCCGCCGCCGAACCCGAAGAGGACACCGCTCCCGAGCCCGAAACCGCTGAAGAAGCAGCCCCGACGAAGGAGGCTGAGTAACCGGGGATATTGCCCCGCCGCTTGGCCAAGCGGCAAGTCCCCTTGGCCAAGCGCAAGCAGACGATTATTTATGCCCGTTCGCATTTACGAGATTGCCAAAAAGACAGGGATTCCCAGCAAGGATGTCCTGGCCAAGGCCGAGGAGTTGGGGATCACCAACGCGAAAGTTGCCTCGAGCACACTCGACAAGATAACCGCCGAGTACCTCGAGGAACAAATCGCCGGCACCCAGGAACCCGAGCCCGCTTCCGAGGAGGCCCCGGTCTCAGCCGAGCCGGTGATCATCACCGCTCCCGCCGAGGAACCCGACGCGGAAGAAGAAGCCGAGGAAGGCACCGAGCCGGGAGAGGCTCAGGACACCGCCGAGGAACCGGAAGAAGAAGAGGAGGAACCCAGTGATCTGGGCAAAAAAGTGGGCTTCATCGAGCTGGGCAACATGCCGGTCCGCCCGGCGGTGCGGGAACGCAAAACGAAAAAGGACAAGAAGAAGGACAAACAAACGCCCAAGATCGCAGAGACCCAGCCGGAAACATCCGCGCCGGCGGGTGGTGCGAGCAGGGAAAAATATGCGGCCCCGGCTGATGGCCCGTTGATCGCCATGAAGCCGCCGATCATCGTCCGCGACCTCGCCGAGGAGATGAAGCGCAAGCCGTTCCAGCTGATCGCCGACCTGATGTCGCTAAACGTCTTCGCCAACATCAACCAGTCCATCGAGGAGCCGGTCGCCCGTGAAATCTGCGCCAAGAACGGCTTTCGCTTCCGGCTTGAACGCCGCGAGCGCGGCGCCGGCCTCGTCAAGACCTCGACCAGGAAAAAAGTCGTGCTCGATGCCGAGGACAGCGAGGAGGATCTGCAGCCGCGCGCCCCGGTGGTCACCATTATGGGCCATGTGGATCACGGCAAAACAACGCTGCTCGACGTCATTCGCCACTCCAACATCACCGCCGGGGAAGCCGGCGGCATCACCCAGCATATCGGCGCGTACACCATCGAAGTCCCCCACCCCGAGCAACCGAAAAAACTCGAGCAGATCACATTCCTTGACACCCCGGGCCACGCCGCGTTCAGCGCCATGCGCGCCCGCGGAGCCAATGTCACCGACATCGTGATTCTTGTTGTCGGCGCGGACGACGGCGTCATGCCTCAGACGATAGAGGCCCTCAGCCACGCGCAGGCCGCCGAGGTCCCAATCATCGTGGCTGTCAACAAGATTGACCACCCGTCAGCCAACCCGACAATGGCCCGCACGCAACTGCAGGAAAAAGGCGTCGTCTGCGAGGAGTGGGGTGGCGAAACCATCTTTGTTGATGTCTCCGCGCTGAAAAAAACCAACGTCGACAAGCTGCTCGGCATGATCCTGCTCCAGGCCGAGGTGCTTGAGCTCAAGGCCAATCCCAACCGCAAGGCAGTCGGCAATGTCGTCGAGTCCGGCATGGAAGCCGGCGGCCCGACCACCACGCTGCTCGTCCGCAAGGGCACGCTGAAGGTCGGCGACGTCATGGTCTGCGGCAACCACTTCGGCAAGGTGCGCGCGCTGGTGGACCACGAGGGCAAGCGCATCAAGCAAGCCGGCCCCTCAGCCGCCGTGAAGGTGCTCGGCCTGAACGGCGTGCCCAACGCCGGCGCCGAGTTCAATATTCTTCCCAACGAGAAGGAGGCCCGCACTGTCTGCGAGGAGCGCGAAACAAAGCAACGAGACGAAGCCACTTCAAGTAAGCGCAAGATGACTCTCGAGACTTTGTTCAGCCAGACAAAGGCGGACGAGACCAAGACCCTCAAGCTCATCATCAAGGCCGACACACAGGGCTCGGTCGAGGCCATCGTCGATACCATCAACAAAATTGAATCGGACAAGGTGCAGGCCGAGATCGTTCACTCCGGAGTCGGATCCATTTCCGAGTCCGACGCCACCCTGGCCAGCGCCTCGGATGCGGTCATCCTGGGCTTTCACGCCAAGATAGACACCGGCGTCGGCGAGGTGGCCAAGCGCGAGGGCGTCCAGATCAAGCTTTACGCCATCATCTACGAGTTGATCGACGAGGTGAAGGAGGCCATGGCCGGCCTGCTCGACCCGTTGATGAAGGACATCGTCACCGGCCAGGCGGAGGTGCGCAAGATTTTCGAGCTCAGCAAGGGCGGCAATGTCGCCGGCTGCGCCGTCACCAGCGGCAAGATTGTGCGCGGCAAGATGCGCGTCGTCCGCAAGGGCGACCTGGTGTACGAGGGTATCTCCCACACGCTCAAGCGCTTCAAGGACGATGTCAACGAGGTGCGCTCCGGCATGGAGTGCGGCATCCGCCTCGACGGCTTCGACGACTTTAAGGAGGGCGACATCGTCGAGTGCTACATGCAGGAGAAGGTTGCCCAAAAACTTTAAGCTCACCCTTCGCCGACAATGCCAAATCTGCGCCACATGCGCGTGCGAGAGCTGCTCAAGCGGGAACTCAACGAGATTTTCCGGCGCGAGTTCCCGGTCGAGCTTGGCCTCATCAGCGTCAGCGAGGTCGGCGTCTCGAACGACCTCCAATCCGCCATCGTTTTTGTCTCCTCCATCGGCGATGAGCAGGCACAGCGCAAGGCGTTCCGGGCCGTGCGAAAGGCGGCCGGAAAAATCCAGGGCCAGCTTGGCCAAGCGGTGGAACTGCGCTACACCCCGAGGTTGAAGTTCACCCTCGACGAAGCCCGCAACCGGGGGGACCGGATACTCCACATTCTGGACGAGCTCGAGAAGGGATCGCCCCCCGACAATGCCCATGAAGAAGGCCCGATTAAAAACGATTGACCGGATCCTTGAGATCATCGGCGAGAGTCACACCATCGCCGTCTGCAGTCATATGAGGCCGGATGGCGACTGCATCGGCTCGACGCTTGGCCTCGCGCTGGCGTTGCTCGACCAAGGCAGGGAAGTCACCTGCTGGAATCAGGATTCCGTCCCCTCCAAGCTGCGGTTTCTCGACCCGGATCAGCTCATTCAGGCGCCGAGGCCGATCAAGCGCCCGTTCGACTGCGTCATCGCCGTGGACGCGGCCAGCATCGATCGCCTCGGCATCGCGCAGGAGCACATCGCCAACCGCAAGACGCTCATCAACATTGACCATCACGCCAGCAACACCCGGTTCGGCGACGTGAACTGGATCGCCAGCAAGGAGCCGTCGAGCGGCGAGTTGGTCTATCAGCTCATCAAGAAGGCTGGCTGGAAGATCACACCCCGCATCGCCAACTGCCTGTTCACCGCCATCTCGACCGACACCGGCTCGTTCCAGTATCCAACCACTCTGCCCGAGACCTACTACGCTGCCGGCGACCTGGTAAAAAAAGGCGCCGACCTCGCCACCGTCTGCAACGAGGTTTACCAGTCGTACCCCCTCTCGCGCGTCAAGTTGCTGAAGCGCGTTTATAACAAGTTCCGACTCACGCACGACGACCAGATTGCCTACTTTTGGCTGAAGGAGGAGGACTTCACCCGCACCGGAGCCACCCCCAGCGACACGGAGGGGTTGATCGATCACGTCCGCGCCATCGAGCCGGTGGTCGTCGCCTGTGTCTTCGAGGAGCTCGAGCCGGAACTGACCCGCATCAGCCTCCGCTCCAAGGACAAAAGCGTGAACGTCAGCGACATCGCCGGGCAATTCGGCGGCGGCGGACACCAGGCCGCGGCCGGCGCGCGCATCCCCGGCAAGCCGATGGGCATTCAACGCCGCGTGGTCGCCGCCATCCGCAAGGCACTCGACGCGCGCCCGTCATGAGCATGCAGGTATTCGACGCACTGGACGGCGCGCTCCTTATCGACAAGCCGGCCGGCCCGACATCGCACGACATCGTCGATACCGTGCGGCAATGCTACCGCATCAAAAAAGTCGGCCACTGCGGCACGCTCGACCCGGCCGCCACCGGCCTGCTCATCCTCGTGCTTGGCAAGGCGACCAAGCTCTCCGAAAAAATGATGGCCGACGACAAGGTTTACGTCGGCTCAATGAAGTTTGGCGAAACCACCAACACCTACGACGCCGAGGGCGAAATCAGCGAAACCAGGCCGTTGCCCGGCCTGACACTCGAGGCATTGCAGGAAAAGGCCAACGCCTTCCTCGGCGACCAAATGCAACTGCCGCCGATGGTCAGCGCCATCAAGATCGACGGTACGCCACTGTACAAACTCGCCCGCAAAGGCATCGAGGTCGAACGCAAAAAACGCTTCATCCACCTCTACAAATTCATCATCAGCGAGTACGAACCGCCGTACGCCTGGTTCAAGGTCGCCTGCACCAAGGGCACCTACGTCCGCACCCTCGCGCATGACCTTGGCCAGGCGCTTGGCTGCGGCGCGCACTTGGCCGGCCTGCGCCGCACCGTCTCCGGCAAGTTTAAGGTCAGCGACGCCACCCAACTCGAGGAACTCACCTCCCTCTCGCCGGGCGACCTGGCCAAGCGCGTCATCCCCATGCTCCAACTCTCCGCCGCCACCGAGCCGTGAAACTCCTCCACCAACCCGGCGACTTGACCAACGGCGACCGCAAGGCCTGCCTCGCCATCGGCATGTTCGACGGGGTGCACCTCGGCCACCAGCAAGTGTTGCGGCAGGCCATCGAGGACAGCCACCAGCATGAGGCCCGCTCCGTCGCGGTGACGTTCGACCGGCACCCGGCCAGCGTCATCGCGCCAGGTCGCGCCACTGCCCTGCTGCAAACACGCGATCAGCGCCTCCGCGCCATCGAGTCGCTCGGCATCGACGCCGTGTTGCTCATAGAATTCGACACCGCGTTCAGCCGCAAACCCGGCGCGACGTTCGTCCGTGAGTTGACCGATGGCTTCAGCGCGATCCACAGCATTTGTGTCGGCGCAAAGTTTACCTTCGGCCACAAGCGCGACGGCAACGTCGAGTTGCTCCGAACGCTTGGCCAAGCGCTTGGCTTCCACGTGCACGGGCTGCAGGCCGTGTCACTCGACGGCCAGGCGGTTAGCAGCACGCGCATCCGCGCCGCCGTGCGTGACGGCCACCTCGATGCCGCCGGACAGATGCTGGGCCGCACGTTTGCCATCGAAGGCACCGTCATCGAGGGCGACCGCCGCGGCCGCGAACTGGGTTTCCCGACCGCCAACCTCGACACCGACGGCTTGGTCCTGCCGCCGAACGGTGTTTACGCCGCACACGTCCGGCTTGGCCAGGAGGAGGCACATCGCGCCGTGCTCAACATCGGCCTGCGCCCCACCCTGGCCAAGCCCGAGCCGACGCTGCAAGTCGAGGCGCACCTGCTGGACTTCGACGGCGAACTGTATGGCCAAGTGATGGAAATCGAGTTCGTGGAGCAATTGCGCGACGAGCAACGGTTCGATTCGACCGACGAATTGGCCGCCCAGATTTCGCGTGACATCGAGCACGCCCGCACCTTGTTTTAATTTTAAAAAATGCAGATACTTCGCCGCCCATGAACGCAGGGATCACAGCTATCAACGAGGAAGTTGAGCGCGCCAGCGCCTTCGTCCAACCGTTGCTGGGGGAAATGGGCAAGGTCGTTGTCGGGCAGAAAATGCTCGTCGAGCGGCTGATCATCGGCCTGCTGGCCAACGGCCACGTGCTGCTTGAGGGCGTGCCGGGCCTCGCCAAGACGCTATCGATCAAGTCGCTCGCCAACTGCATGGACGCCCATTTCGCGCGACTGCAGTTCACGCCGGACATGCTCCCGGCCGACGTCGTCGGCACACAGATTTACAACCCGCAATCCGGCGGCTTCAGCACGCGGCAGGGACCGGTGTTTGCCAACCTCGTGTTGGCCGACGAGATCAACCGCGCCCCGGCCAAGGTGCAGAGCGCCCTGCTCGAGGCGATGCAGGAACGGCAGGTCACCATCGGCGACAAGACCTTCCTGCTGCCGGAACCGTTCCTCGTGCTGGCCACGCAAAACCCGATCGAGCAGGAAGGCACCTATCCTTTGCCCGAGGCGCAGATCGACCGGTTCATGCTCAAGGTGAAGATCACCCACCCGGACCGCGACGAGGAACGCCAAATCCTCGACCTCATGGGTCGCACCAGTGCCGCACCTGAGACGCAGCAGGTCATCTCGATCAACGACATCCTCACCGCCCGAGAGGTCATCAACAACATTTACACCGACGACAAGGTCAAGGACTACATCGTGGACATGGTCTGCTGCACACGCGAACCGGAGCGTTACGGCATCGACGTCGCCGACTTCATCCAGCTCGGTGCCTCGCCTCGCGCCACCATCGCGCTCGCGCTCACGGCCAAGGCGCACGCTTTTCTGCGCGGACGCGGATTCGTCACGCCACAGGACGTGAAGAGTGTCGCTCAGGATGTGTTGCGCCACCGCGTGGCCGTCACCTTCGAGGCCGAGGCCGAGGAGAAAAACTCCGAGACCATCATCCAAAAAATCCTCGACGAACTCCCCGTGCCGTAACGCATCCGCCGCTGCGGCCGAGGATCACCTGAAACTCGTCGGCGTCATCCCCGAGGGAAACATCTTCAAGGCCTACTCCGACGCCATCGGGGAAATCCGGCAGGAAGAATATGGCGACAGCTAAGCCCGCACCACGCGAAACACACCCTCCTCGGCAGACGGAGCGATTTGCGAAACGACGATACTGAGGCTGTGCCTGCCCAAGCGATTGGCCAAGATTTTCTCGGTGTGGCGATAGGAGAAAAAGAGGCGCAACGTGCGCCCGGCGGCAAACTCAACCGACTCGCCGCCGATGCTCAGTTGAAGCGTTTCGGAAAACTCGAAGTCGGCGACGATCCGCAATAAACCGTCAACTTCCTCGATGCCGAATCGCAATTGCCCTGCCGACGACGACACACCCAAGCCGACTAAAAACGACAGTAGCCAGTCACTAGTCTCGGCATTATCATATTGCGGCAGAACAACTCCCACGCTGCGCCAATAGTCGTCGCCGGGCGCGAGGTTGGCGCTGAGCAGCAGTTGGTCGCCCTCGCGCAACAGCGCCGCCAAGCGCGGCAGGATCACGTCCGGCTCGAGGTTCGGAATCATCCCGAAGAAAGTGAACACGCGCTTGGTTTGCGGCGAAACGATTGTGTCGAGCAGTTGGCCAAGGTCGGGCGCGTTGGCCAAGTCGCACACGAGCGGATGAATTCGTTCTAGCGGCAACACCGCCGTCGCCGCGTCGCGTGCCACCCGCGTCATCGCTTGGCTGACATCGCAAGGCACGTAGTCGATGGTCGAGTGAATCGACTTCAGCTTGGCCAGGTAGCGGGTGTCCTTTTGGCCGCCACCGCAACCCAAGCCAACGAGACAAACCGCCTCGCCCGCCGCTTGGCCAAGCGACTCGTCGAACGCTCGATCGTAAATCGACTGCACGGCGGCATTGGTCCGCGACAGCGAATGCGCCCGGTGCACCGCAAGCCACATTTGCGTTTGACGATCGCCGTCGTACAAAAACTTGGGCGGAACTTGGCCAAGCCGAAGCCCATCAATCAACTGCCGCTGAACGGCATCAGGAAATTGGCTGTGATGAACAATCACTATTGGCGGCCGTCGTCTAAAGCGACTTTTTGATCTGCTTGAGTTGGTCAGCCTCAGGGCGATTTTTGTAGTAGTCGTCCAGTGGGAAGCAGCCGCTGATCATGCCGTTGCGCGGGCCAGTGGTGCAGTCGCTGAACGTTCGGCAAATACGCCTGGGCGTCGGCGCGCCGTTGGCCATCGCATCGGATAGCATGTCCGGGTAACTCAAGACCATCCGCCCCAAGCCGACGACATCCACCCACCCTTCGCGCACGAGGCGCTGTGTCACGTGCGGCAAATAGTCCTGCAGGTAGCTGTAGGCGCACCCGGCGATGGCGAGGTTGGCAGGAGCAGCTTCGCGGATTTGGCGGACGACTTGAATCTGCCGCTCGACATCGATGAGCGGATCGTAGGCCGGCTGATAGCCGTCCGAAGGCGGATACGCGGCGGGCCGCTGGATGTGCGGATTGTAGTACGGCGACCCGGCGCTGAGGCTCACGAGCTTGACACCCAACCCGGCACACAGCTTCACAAACTGCTGCGGCTCAGTGAGATCGAGCTCAAGTGGGTTGTTGGGATTCAACCCGAAACCGTAATGGTACGGCAGGCAGTGGGAGAAATCCTCCGGGATGCCGGGGCCGAGTTTGCCCGACTGCGACCGGGCTGGGTCGGGCCAGAACGGCACAAAGTCGAACGCACTCACGCGAACGATCACGTCGATGTTGTTTCCGTCCGCGCGAATGCCGTCGATGATCTCACGCACGATACGGGTGCGGTTCTCGAACGTGCCGCCGTACCGGCCGGGCCGCGTGCGGGCGCTGAGAAACTCGTGCAGCAAATAGCCGTGACAATGCTTTAGGTCGATGAAGTCTGCTCCAGCCCCGGCGGCGAGTCGCGCGGCACGGACGTAGCTGCCGATGAGTTCACCGACCTCGTCGTCGGTCAGGATTTGCTCGTTGCTGGTGACCTTGGATTTGGCGTCGAGCAGCGGATGCCGATAGGCGACCCGCGGTTCGTACCGAGTTTTCTCGTTGGGCCGGCAGAAGCGTCCCGAGTGCGTGAGCTGAAAGCCAATCGCCAGGTCATCGGTCGAGCCATAGCGTTGGGCGTGCGCCGCGATCAACGCCTCGCGCAACCCGGCGATGCCGGCTTGGTTTTCCTCGTTGAGGATGAGTTGGTTCGGGTTGGCGCGACCGTCGGGGCGCACCGCCATCGCCTCGCCGCCGAGGATCAGCTTGGCCCCGCTCCCGCCGAAGCGTTTCCAGCGGCGGGTCATCTCGTCGGTCACACCGCCACTCGTCGTGCCGTCCCAGCCCTCCATCGGGTGAATGGCGATGCGGTTGCCGGGCGTCTTGCCGCCCAGCGTGATGCGCTCGAGCGGCTTGGCCAAGGGCGACTCGGCCCGAGGCAGAATCGCGTCGTCGCACGGCAAATCGAGGCCAAGCGATGCCACATGCTCGCGGAAGGCTTCCGGAGTTTTCAGCGACGGGATGCGTTTGAGTTTGAACGGCTCGGCCACGGTGTGAATCAGTAGTCGAAAAAGGTCAGGTAGCACTCGCCGCGAGCCTCACGAAGGAGCATCAGCGCAAATTCGCTTGCGTGATAGTCGCCCCACATCGAGCTTTCACCACAGGGAATCTTCCGGCCGCGCGGGATGTAGTCCCAACCATTGGGCCGATGATAAATCGAGTGCAAAACCAAGCCCTGATGTTTGGCGCTCGTGGAGAGGTACGGCTCCTGAAGCAACGTGTTCGCGATGGTCAAGCCGGCCTGTCGATAACGGGTGCCGTCGGCTTTTTTGCCGCTGTTTTTCAAGTAGTTGCCCAAGCGAACCAAGCCCTGAGCCGCGATCGCCGCCGCGGAGGAGTCGACCGGCTCAAAGTCGTTTTTTGGATTCGAGCGCTTGGCCAAGTAGTTGCCCAATCGGTGCAGTTGCGGCGCGCCAGTGTCCCAAGCGGGAACGCCATCGGTGCAACTGTTCTCGATATAAAAATCGGCTGTGGCGGTGGCCGCTTTCAGCAGCATGGCGTTCAATTTACGCCGACCGCCGAGCAGCTTGAGCGCGGCATCCGTTAGCGTGCGGAAAAACTCGAGTTGCTCGGCGTAGCCGCAGACCGCCCAAGCCAGACCGCGCGTCCACGTGCTGAACGGGGAGTAACCCTGCTGCGAGTTCGGGCAGCGGTAGCTGCCGTCGTTCAGGTTAAAAATACTCTCGTGCGCCGTGCGGCCTCGAAGATCGTACGCGTCCCGGCCTTTGCCGTAAAAAACGCCGTACGTCGCCGTCGCTTGGGCGTGCTGCACCAGTCGCTCAAGCAGCGAAATCTTCCGATCCCTCTCGCCCATCAGCGCGTGGCCAAGCTGATGCGCCACGGCGAGCGATCGCAGCGAACGGATCGTGTCGATGAACAGCGAGTGCGGACCGTTGAACGAGTAAATGTAGCCGCCGCCGGGAATATCCGTCCAGCGCGCCGCCTGCACTGCGCCGGAGACCTTGATCGCCAACTCGTAGAAATCCATCTCGCGCGGATCGTGGGCGATCTTCCCCTCGCGCATGAGCCGGCGGAGGTTGCCGTAGGTCGAGACGTTGTTGAAGCCGTGATCGTGCACGCCGATGTGCGACACGTGCGTGGCCATGTGCTTCACCGTACCGTTGCGTCCGATCTTCAAAAACCGCTCGTCGCCGGTGGCGTCGTACTGCAGCACCGCCGAGCCGAACTGAAAGCCCTGCGTCCACTCGGTCCAACCGCGCGTCGTGTATTGGCCCTTCACGGTGGACACCGGCGCGCCCTTCGACACGCGCCAGCTCTTTTGAATGGATAAAATCTTTTGTCCCGACAGGTCAAAAAATCGCTCCAGCTTGGGAACAAGCTTCTGCGGGGTCAGCCTGTGGTCAATCTTGATGGCCATGGTTTAAAGTTTGCGGACGTTGAAGCCGCCGTCCACGTTGAACACCTCGCCGGTGGTGAACGGAAAATAATCGTGCGCCAACGCCACGACCGCCTTGCCGACATCGCCTGGCTCGCCCCAGCGGCGGATCGGCGCCATTCCGTCGGCGATCAGCTTGTCGTATTTTTCCCGCACCGGCGCGGTCATGTCGGAGGCGATCACGCCGGGGCAAACTTCGTACACGTTAATGCCGTGATCAGCCAGGCGCGCGGCGAACAGCTTGGTCACCATCCCCAAGCCGGCCTTGGCCACGCAGTAGTCGCCGCGATTGGTCGAGACGGCGTGGGCGCTGACGGAGGAGATGTTGATGATTTTCGGGCGACGTTCGGCGTCGGCTTCGGTCTGCTCGACCATCCAGCGAGCAGCGAGTTGGCAGAGAAAAAACGGCCCCTTCAAATTGATCGCCATTAGAGCATCCCAGTTTTCCTCGGTGGCATCGAGCAGATCGGCGCGGCCAATGGAAGTGATGCCGGCGTTGTTGACGAGCAGATCGAGCCGGCCAAGCGAGTCGCGGGTGAACTCGA
>QOAX01000136.1 GCA_003972865.1 Verrucomicrobiota bacterium
CAAAGACGCTGCAGCCAAGCGCTGGAACCTCGACAACACACCGCACCACAATCGGCAATGAGCCAAAGAAAAAGGGAGCCGCTTGGCTCCCTTCAATTGAATTGATTCGGTAGCGGTTCAGGACAACTCGGCGCGGACGGTTTCCAACAGTTTCTTGGTGGCGAGGATGCCTTCGGCTTCGCCGAGTTTGCTGCCTTCGTACTCGATGCCCACGTAGCCGCGATAGCCGGCAGCGAGAACGATATTCATCATCCGGCGATAGTCCGTGCGAACCTCGTCGCCTTTTTCATCAAACTCGTGAGACTTGGCGCTGACTGCCTTGGCAAACGGCATCAACTCGGCCACGCCCAGATAACGGTCGTACCACTTGCCATCGGCGATATGGAAGTTCCCAAAGTCCGGCAAGGTGCCGCAGTTGGGCAGATCAACAATCTTCATCACGCCGGCCAACCAGGCACCGTTGGAGGACAAGCCACCGTGGTTCTCGACGATCACATTGAGGCCAAGCGTGGCCCCGTACTCGGAGAGACTGCGTAGTCCGTCGGCGGCCAGCTTCTGTTTCTCCTCAAAACTGCCGTTGCCAGTCGTGGCCGCGTTCACCCGGATGGAATGGCAACCGAGAAACTGGGCTGCGTTGGCCCATTTATGGTGGTTCTGCACCGCCTTGTTGCGCTCAGCGGTGTCGGCGTGGCCAAGCGATCCCTCGCCGTCCACCATGATCAACAGGCTTTTCACGCCGTGATCGGCCGCGCGCGTTTTCAACTGGCCAAGGTAGGCCTCGTCGTTGGCCTTGTCCTTGAAGAACTGGTTCACATACTCGATGGCATTGAGGTCGAACTCTTCCTTCGTGACCTTGGCAAAATCGAGCGCGTTTAGCTTCCCACCGAAGAACTGACGGTTCAGAGACCACTGCGCCAACGAGATGTCGTAGAGCGAATTGCTGCCACCACCAGCCAAGCTTTGGCAACCGACCGACACCGCCGCACCCATGGCACCAACGGCAAGCGAAGACTGCTGCACAAATTCACGTCGATTGATCTTTTTTATCATGATAGTTATTTAATTAAAATTATTTACTTTATTCTGCAGGAGCTTTCTCCTGTTTTACTTTATCCCAAAAAGCAAAGGCAAAAATAACAGCAACCACCAGCGCCATTAAACTTGGAAATATCCAGAAAGTTTTCCAGTTCGCCATAGCATCTTGAACAATTCCAGCAGTCGCTGTTGGTTTTTCTGTTAGAAACATTTTCCCGAAAGACTCCCAAAAGCCAAAAGTCGGGGTCTCAATGGAAGCTGCTAAGGCATTGGAACTTTCTTGAACCGCGGCAAATTTGGCACCGGCAATTTTATAGCCAAAAAACATACCCACGCCCTGGGTAAAGAAAACCAAAAGCGACTGCGCCTGACTGCGAACCTCCTTCGGCGCCTTTTTGTCCGTGTACATGAAGCCGGTCACAAAGAAAAAATCATAACAAATACCGTGAAGCACCACTCCAAGCATAATCATCCACACCACCTGATCCGGAGCCCCGAAAGCAAACAATGCATAGCGGGCAACCCATGCCAACATTCCGATCAATATCATAATTTTCACGCCCAATTTCCGGAAGAAAAACGGGACAAGTAGCATGAAAAATATTTCAGATACCTGACCAAGTGCCATGGTGGAGGCCGGAGCCTGGAACCCTATTTGAGGAAGGTAAACTGAAGTATAAGCAAAGTAGTAAGCCAACGGAACACAGATCAAAGCAGAACAAATGATAAAGACTAAAAAGGGAATGTTCCCGAGCAGTTTAAACGCATCAAACATAAACAATGTCCCAACATCCACTGGCTTTCCCTTGGCGGGAGGAGGCGTTTTCGGCATGAAGAAACAAAACACTCCTAATACAATTCCAGAAACTGCGCCCAAGGTAAAAATCTTAGGGCTACTGGACATGCCTAGACCACCAACAACCAGACCCGCAACAATCCAACCAATCGTTCCCCAAACACGAAGTGCGGGAAATTTGTTTCGATCATCAATGTTTGCAAACGCAACCGTGTTACTGAGGGCAAGCGTCGGCATATAACACAACATGTGCGCCATAATAATCCAACTCAATGCATCTCCCTTGCCATTGGCAATAAGTTGCGGTGCCGCAAACAGTAATAGACCGCCAACGACATGCAACACGCCCATCGTTTTCTCACAGTTGAAGAAGCGATCAGAAATCAATCCAAGAAATAACGGCGCAATGATCGCAGCAAGGGGAACAGCTGAATAAGCACCTCCTATGATATCACTCAGATTATTAGTTGATAAAGCCAATCCAAGTGTCGTAAACCATGTACCCCAGACGAAGAACTGGAGGAACATCATAATCGAGAGCTTGATACGGATGGATGAATTCATTTGTTAAGGGATTTGGGGTTATTGATTCGCTCGACCAAGCGGGTTGCAAGCTGCCAAACGGAACAAAGAGGAGCATAGCCCTTGGCCAAGTGTTTGGTCAAGGGCACAAAAAAGGCGGGCCAAGCGGCCCGCCTGAAATGGTTTTGATCGCCTGGTGGCTCACTCTTCTGAGTCGTCACCGGTGTCCGGCTCATCCCCACCTTCCTCGTCGTCGCTGAACTCGGCTTTGCGCTCCTCCATCGCGGCCTTGCGGGAGAGCTTGACGCGGCCCTTGTCGTCCACGCCGATGCACTTGACCCAGATCTCGTCGCCGTCCTTGACGATGTCCTCGGTCTTCTTGACGCGGAAGTTGGCCAGCTCGCTGATGTGCACGAGGCCGTCCTTGCCGGGCAGCACCTCGACGAAGCAGCCGAAGTCCTTGATGGAAACAACCTTGCCCCGGTAGAGCTTGCCGACCTCGACCTCGGCGGTGATGCCCTCGATGGCGTCCTTGGCCACCTGCAGGCCCTCGACGGACATGGAGTAAACCAACACGCGTCCGTCGTCCTCGATGTTGATCTCGCAACCGGACTCCTCGACGATGCGCTTGATGTTCTTGCCACCCGGGCCGATCAACTCGCCAATCTTCGACGGGTCGATCGGGATGGTGACGATCCGCGGCGCGTACGGGCTCATCTCGTCGCGTTCCTTGGCCAGGCATTCGGCCATGTTGGCGAGGATCGCGGTGCGGGCTGTCTTGGCCTTGGCAATGGCCTCCTCCATGATGGATTGCGGAATGCCGTGTAACTTGAGGTCGAGTTGGAACCCGGTGATGCCCTGCTCTGTGCCGGCGATTTTGCAGTCCATGTCGCAGAACGCGTCCTCCCAGCCGATAATGTCGGTAAGCAGCTTGTACGCCTCAATCTCCTTGTTGTCGTTGGTGCGTGTGCAGAGGCCGATGCTGATGCCGGCGACAGAGCGCTTCAGCGGGACACCCGCGTCGAGTAGCGCCAGCGTGCCGCTGCAGACGGCGGCCATCGATGTGGAGCCGTTGGACTCCATGATCTCCGCCGTGATGCGCACCGCGTACGGGAAGTCCTCGATGTTTGGGATGACCGGGGCGATGGAACGCTCGGCCAGTGCGCCGTGGCCAATCTCGCGGCGGCCCGGACCCATCATGCGGCCGGTTTCGCCGACGGAGAAATGCGGGAAGTTATAATGCAGCATGAACCGCTTTTCGTTCGGGCCACCGGTGTAGGCGTCGTACGATTGCGTGTCATCGGTCGTGCCCAGCGTGACCAGCGACAGGCCCTGGGTTTCGCCCCGGGAGAAAAGCCCTGAACCATGTGTGCGAGGAATCATCCCAGCCTCGCTGGTGAGTTGGCGTATATCGTCAAAACCACGGCCGTCCGGGCGCTTGCCATCGTCGAGCACCAGCTTCCGCACAGTAGCCTTCTGAATACTGTAGAACGCCTCGTTGATTATGAAGTCCGTAAGGGTCTCTTCGTCGAACTGCTTTTTGAGCTTTTCAGCCATCTCGTCTTTGAGAGCGTTACAAGCAGCTTCACGTTCCAACTTGGCTTGAATGAGGAGTGCATCAGTAATGCGATCTGAAATAATCGCCTGTGCCGCTTCCAGCACATCCGACTCGACAACTCTCAGCGTGAATTCGCGCTTGGATTTGCCCACCGCATCGCACAGTTCCTTCTGTGCCGCGATGAGCGGCGTGATCGACTCCTGGCCAAACTTCAAGGCTTCAATGAAATCCGCTTCCGGGATTTCATCGGCGGAGCCCTCGAACATGACCATGTTCGACTCGTTGCCGACGTACACCAGGTCAAGGTCGCTCGACTCCATCTGCTCGTGGGTCGGGTTGGCGACGAACCCGCCATCGATGCGGCCGACGCGCACCGCGCCGATCGGGCCGGCGAACGGCAGGTCGCTGATCATCAGCGCCGCTGAGGCACCGTTGATCGACAGGATGTCCGAGTCGTTTTCCCCGTCCGCGCTGAGCAGCAGGGTCTGGACCTGCACCTCGTTGAAATATCCCTTGGGGAACAGCGGGCGGATCGGACGATCCGTGACGCGGCAGGTGAGAATTTCCTTCTCGGACGGGCGGCCTTCGCGCTTGAAGAAACCGCCGGGGAAACGCCCCGCGGCCGCGGCCTTTTCACGGTAATCGACCGTGAGCGGGAAAAAGTCCAGGCTCGGCCGGGGCTTGGACGAGCCGCAGGCTGCGACCAGGACGATGGTGTCTCCGAGTTGGACGGTGACCGAGCCGTCCGCTTGTTTGGCCATTTTGCCGGATTCAATATGAATCTCTGCACCGCCAACGTTGGCGGTTACTTTGTGTGACATGTTTTTCTTTCCGTATTGTCACGCTCGTCGGCACGGAGAACTTCACTCAGGCCCCAGAAGGTCGGGGGGCTGAATGAAATACTCAGAACCAACGAACGCAACGATTCACGCGGCTCAGTCTCGGACAACAGGGGATCGGGCCGCGATTTCCAATCCGCCGGGAGGAACTATTTTCCGCCGGCATGGCGTTGCCAAAAGTCTCGTTGAAAAGAAGGGGCCGACCGGCCCGTGCGACTCTAGTGCCTCAGCTTGAGGCGCTGGGTCAGTGAGCGATACCGGTTCGCGTCGTGGCGGTGGACATAGTCCAGCAGGCGACGGCGGCGACCCACCATCATGAGCAGGCCGCGCCGTGAGGCGTGATCCTTCTTGTTGCTCTTCAGGTGCTCGGTCAAGTGGTTGATCCGCTCCGTCAACAGCGCAACCTGGACATCCGCCGAACCGGTGTCCGTCTCGTGAAGGCGATATCCCTCGATTGTGTTGGCCTTCTCTTCCATTCCTTTCAGTCTCTTTGCCTCTTTCTCTTCTCGAAAAGGCGAAGCAACGTACCAACAAAACCCGTGTTGTAAAGCACTTTAATCCTGTTTTTTACGCTTTCGGGGGCTGGCCCGCCTGCCGCGCTTGGCCAAGCGGGGAGTAGCTGTTTCCTGCGCACGGCCAAAACGCAACATTGACCCCCGGCAGGCGAGTCCTACACTCCGCCCGTGCCATTCAAGCGATTGACACTGTGCGGGTTGCTCCTCTTGGCCGTTTCAACCAAAGGGGAGAGTCTCGTCAGCGATTATTCCACCTGGAAATACCTCGAAGGCACGAAAGAGGCTTCCGACCCACCCACCGCCTGGCGGGCGCTGGATTTCGACGACGCCCGGTGGAGGGAGGGCCGGTCCGGCTTCAGCATCGGTTTCGGCGACTACGACGCCCCCACCCGGCTTTGGGGCATGCCCCGGGTGTATCCGTCGCTGTTCCTCCGCAAAAAATTCACCCTCGAGGATACCGGGTGGATTCAGTCGCTGGTAATGCGGGTCGATTACGACGACGGCTTTGTCGCCTACCTCAACGGCACGGAGGTGGCGCGGCGCGGCTTGGCCGGCGAACCCGACCAACCGGTTCCGTTCGACGCCCCCGCCGCCGTCCACTCTCGCGGCAACCCGGAACTGATCGACCTCGCGCCGTACAAACTGCTCCTCGAGGCGGGGGAAAACATCCTCACCGTCCAGGCCCACAACTCCACAGTCCTCAGCAGTTGGTTCGCCTTTCATGTCGAGCTGCTGGCCAATGTGGTGCGCGGGCCGTTCATCTCAGCCACCACCCCCACCGGCACGAAGATCGCGTGGCGCACGCTGCACCCGACCACCTCGGTGGTCGAGTACGGCCCCACCCCGGCGCTTGGCCAACGGGTCGGGAGCGAAACGGTGACGACCGACCACGTGCTGCAACTCACCGGCCTCGAGCCGGGCACCGAGTACCACTACCGGGTCGGCGGCGTGGCCAGCGACACGCCGCGCTACTCCCGGCCCGCCGCGTTCAAGACGCTCAAGCCAAGCGGCCCGGTCAAGCTGCTGCTGCTGGGCGACACCGGCCGGGGGAACCTGATCCAGCACAAGTTCGCCACCCTGCTCCGCAGGGAACAACCGGACGCCGTCATGATCGCCGGCGACATCGTGTATCCGAGTTTCACCCCGAAGTACGAGGACTTCCGCCACTTCAGCGTGTACAGGGAGCACATGAAATCGACCCCGTACTTCACGGCCGTCGGCAACCACGACCTCTACGACGGCGACACGGCTTACCTCAACGCCTTCCACCTGCCGACGAACAACCTCCCCGCGCTTGGCCTGAAAAACCCGACCGTGGATTATCCCTTTTCCGGCACGGAACATTTCTACTCGTTCGACGTCGGCGACGCGCACGTGTCGGTGCTCTACAACCCGTGGTTCTCCCACCACATCATCACGAGGGACACGAACCAGCTCCACTGGCTCACCAACGATTTGGCCACCACGACCAAGCCGTGGAAGTTCCTGCTGATGCATTTCCCCGTGGCCTCCTCGAGCGCACACGGCTGGAGCAGCTACGACGGCAACGGCGTGCCGGACACGTTCGACTTCGGCAACACGATTTACCCGATCGTTGCCAAGTACGGCGTCGACCTCCTGCTGGCCGGCCACTCGCACGCGTTCGAGAAATTCAACCCGGTCGCCGGCTGCATCTCGGTCGTCAGTGGTGCCGGCGGCGCCAGCCCGTATTTCTTTTACCGCTACTTCCCCGGCTCGTCGCAGTTTTGGCCGCGCAACAATGCCGCGCGCATCTCGATCGATGGCGAGCAGCTCAGGCTCGAGGCGCTCGACCCCGACGGCGGGGTGTTCGACTGGTTTGTCGTGAACCGCAAAATGCCCGAGCGCGACTCGTGGTCGGCGGCATGGCACACGCCGCTCATTGAGACGCGCTTGGCCGACGACACACTCGGCAACGTGGTTGGCCAGGCGTTCGACCTGATCGGCGAGCCGATCCCCGCCGTCCACGGCAGAAGCGCCAACCTTGGCCAAGTGCGCGTCAACAACGACCGCACCCACGTGTACATCGGCTTTGAGCAGGCAATGATCCGGCCCAGCCAAAACATCTTCCTGTTCATCGGCTCGCCCCGGCGGGACGGCGTCGCCAACCTCGCCGGGCTCGGCAACGGCAAGGTGCAGTTCGACCCGTTAAGCGAGGGCGCCGACGGGCTGGACTTCCTGCAAAACCTCTCCTTCACCAACTTCAAGCCAAGCGTGGCGGCGATCCTCGGCGACGAGAAGGCCGACAGCCAGTCGCGGCACTTCGCCCGGCCCGGCTTCACCATCAGGATTTACGAGGGTGCCCCGCCGGATGACACCGTCCGCATCGTACCCTTCCCGCTTGGCCAGGGGGTGTTTCACCTGGACCAGGCGTTCACCGACGTGACCGGCGCGCGGTTCCAGCAGTTCAACCGCTCGCCGCAGTTGTTCAGCCAACCGGAGGAGACCGATGCCAATTTCATCGAGGTCGCCATCCCGTACACCGCGCTGGGCGGCGTGCAGCCGGGAGACGAAATCACGATCGGCGCGGTCGTCGGCGCGGCCGTCATCAACACTCAGCCACAGTACCAGTACCGCCAACTCGACTCGACGCACCTGGGCAAAAGCCTGACGCTGAACCAGAATGTTTTTTACCGGCTCGAGGGCCTGAAAGTGCGCCTGCCCATTGACCCTGACCCGGATGACGACGGGCTGCTCACCGCCCGCGAGCACGAACTCGGCACCAACCCGGCCAAGCGCGATACCGACGGCGACCTGCTGCCGGACGGCTGGGAGGTGGCCCGCGGCTTCGATCCGCTCAAGCATAACGGCGACTCGGCGTTGGAACACGATCCCGACGATGACGGCATGAGCAGTGCCGACGAACTCGCGGTCGGCACCGATCCGCTCGACGGCGAATCCTATTTCACGCTGCAGGTTGAATCGACCGCTGACGGCATCCGCCTCCAGTGGCGCGCCATCCCCGGAGCCGTCTATCAGGTCATCACCGCCGGGAATGCGTCCGGCCCCTACCAGGCGCTTGGCCAAGCGCAACAACTCGAGGGCGAGATTGGCGCCGAAATGGAGTTGCCCCTTCCCGCCGCTCAACTCAACCAACCCGCCTCGTATTTCCGACTGCAAGTGACCCCCAAGGAATGAAACACACACCGATCCCAAGGCTTGGCCAAGCGCTTGGCCTGACCGCCCTGCTCCTGGCCGCCGGTTGCGAAAAGGAAAAACCCGCCATGCCCCCGAGCGCCCCATCCGCCAATCCGCCCGCCAACACCGAGAATAGCCAGGCGCAGCCCCGGCTCAAGACACTCAAACTCTACCTCGGCGCGGCCGAGTTGACGGTCGAGATCGCCGACGATGATCACGAGCGCCAGGCCGGCATGATGCACCGCACGACGATGCCGGAGAACGAAGGCATGCTCTTCGTTTTTCCCTACCCGCACCAGACCGGCTTTTGGATGAAGAACACCACCGTGCCGCTGTCGATCGCCTACATCGACCCCGCCAGCCGCGTGATCGAGATCCACGACATGCATCCCGGCAACACCAAGCCAGTCGAGTCCCGCTCGGCCCGCGTCCAGTACGCGCTGGAAGTCAACCAGGGCTGGTTCACCAAAAACGGCATCATGCCCGGCGCGGTCCTGGCCACCGACCGTGGCTCGCTCGCGGTCTCAGTCCGGGGCCATTGAGCCGCTGGCATTGACTTGGAGCCGGTTTTCGGCAAAATACCCCTGCGGATATGAATGACGACATCACAAGAGTCCTTGAAAACTGGGACTACCGCCTCGGCCGGGTGGATGCGCGCCGGGTCAAGGTGGAGGATGGCGTGGAGAAGCTGCAGCTGCGGATCGACCTCGGCCTGCTGCAGATGAACGCCCAGTTTCGCCCCGACGGCAAGCGGCCGTTCGGGCACCCCACCCTGCTGGACCACTTCCTGGTCCGCCTCGAGAAGCACCGCGATAAAAACGGCGGCGAGGACGACCACTTCAGCATCAACCCTGACGAGTGCGCCAAGCTCCAGCAGGAAGCCATCCAGTATCACCACCGCAGCATCTGCAACTTCGAGCTGGAGGATTACGAGGCCGTCGAGCGCGACACCGAGCACATCCTCGAGTTGCTTGACTTCGTGCAGGACTACGCCGTGGAGGATGAGATCGGGCAAAGCTTCCAGCAGTTCCGCCCGCAAACGATCATGATGCAGATCCGGGCCATCGGCGCCGAGTTGATCGCCGAAAACAAATACGAGGCCGCCATCGAGGAGATCACCGACGCGATCGACGACCTCAACCTGTTCTACACCGAGATGGGACGCGAGGAACTGGTGGACAACAGCATGGAGGTTCACTCCCTGCGCGAGTGGCTCAAGGATGTCGAGACGGAGGCCGCCGAGAAAAAGCCGATGACCCAGGGCGAAAAACTCCAGCACAAGCTCAACAAAGCCATCGAGCATGAGGATTACGAGGCCGCCGCCAAGCTGCACGACCAACTCAGGAAGCTCGACGACAAAAAGAAGGACTGAGCCCGCGCACGGCTCCCGGGGCTTCGCAGACCCGGCGGTTTCAAAGCCGCCCGCCCAAAAAAACTTGTCCGTTCACGGGTCTTCCACGAAGCTGCCGCTCCCCGAACGGTCACAAACCAGCATGAGCGCAGACGCAAAAATCAAGGAACTCGGCCTCGAACTGCCGCCCGCCCCGGCGCCGATGGGCGTGTACAAGCCGATTGTCATCACCGGCAGCCTCGCCTACCTCTCCGGCCACGGCCCGGTGCAGCCCGACGGCACGCTGATGACCGGCCGTGTCGGCGACGACCTCGACCTCGACGCCGGCACCCAGTCCGCCCGCCAGGTCGGCCTCACCCTGCTCGCCACGCTCAAAGCCAGTCTCGGCAGCCTCGACCGCGTCCGGCGTGTCATCAAGGTGCTCGGCATGGTCAACTGCACGCCCGACTTCCCCGACCACCCCAAGGTCATCAACGGCTGCAGCGAATTGTTCGCGCAGGTTTGGGGCGAGGAAAACGGCGTTGGTGCACGCAGCGCCGTCGGCATGGGCTCGCTGCCCGGCAACATCCCGACCGAGATCGAGGCCATCTTCGAGATCGACTAGGCCCGCATGGCAAACGACTGGCACACACCCGCCAGCCCGGACGAGATCCCCTCGCCCGCCCTTCTGGTTTATCCGGAGCGCATCGGGGAAAACATCCGCCGCATGGTCGCCGCGCTTGGCCAGGCGGAGCGGCTGCGGCCCCACGTCAAGACGCACAAGATGCCCGAGGTGGTCCAGATGCAGCTCAAGGCCGGCATCGGCAAGTTCAAGTGCGCCACCATCGCCGAGGCGGAGATGCTTGGCCAGGCGGGTGCCGGGGACGTGCTGCTGGCCAACCAGCCAGTCGGCCCGAACGTCGGTCGACTGCTTGGCCTGGCCGGCTGGTTTCGCGACGTCCGTTTTTCCACCATCGCCGACGACGCCGGGGCCGTGGGCGCCCTGGCCGAGGCGGCCCAGGCGGCCGGGATCACCCTCCCGGTCTGGCTTGATCTCGACGTGGGAATGGGCCGCACCGGCATCGTGCCTGGCCAAGCCGCCATCACGCTCTACAAACTCATCGACCAGTTGCCCGGCGTCGAGCCGGCGGGACTGCATCTTTACGACGGCCATCTGCACGACAGCGACCCGGCCGAGCGCCTGGCCAAGTGGCAGACGATGATGGGCGAAGTGCGTTCGTTCCGCACCGGCCTCGAGGCCGTCGGCCTGCCGGTACCGGGCGTGGTCGGCGGTGGCACGCCGACCTTCCCGTTTCACGCGCAGCACACCGACCACGAGTGCAGCCCCGGCACGACGCTGCTTTGGGACTTCGGCTATCGCGACAAGTTCCCCGACCTCGATTACCAACACGCCGCCGTGCTGCTCACGCGCGTCATCAGCAAACCGGGCAGCGACTGCATCACGCTCGACCTCGGCCACAAGGCGGTCGCGTCGGAGAAACCGCATCCGCGTGTGCAGTTCATCGGCCTCGACGACGACGAGGCGGTCGTGCACAGCGAGGAACACCTCACGCTCCGCACGGCAGACGCGGCGAGCTTCAAGGTCGGCGACTGCCTGTATGGCATCCCGCGGCACATTTGCCCGACCGTCGCGCTTTACGACCGGGCGCACGTGATCCGCGGCGGCAAACTCGCCGACCAATGGCAGGTCACCGCCCGCGCCCGCAAACTGACGTACTGACAACCGATGAACGAACCTTCCAGCGCCGAGACGAGCAGCCTGCGCCAAGGCCGGCGCGAGCTGTGGCTCATCCTGCTGGCCTGGCTGGGCTGCGCGATCTGGGTGATTAGCTACTGCTCCACCAACGGCTACGACCTCGCGCCGGAGGAGGTTTCCACCTTGCTGGGGTTTCCCGACTGGGTATTTTGGGGTGTCGTGACACCTTGGATGATCGCGAACGCCTTCACCTTCTGGTTCTGCCTGCGCTTTCTGAAAAATGACGAGGACGAGGAGGAAACGCCGTGAACGAGACCACCGCAAACTCGGCTCTCGTCACTTTTGCGATCTATTTGCTCGGTGTCTTTTTCCTCGCTTGGCTTTCGAGTCGGGTTCGGCAAAAGAAGGAGTTCGTCGGTGAATATTTTCTCGGCGGCCGCAGCCTTGGCTTGTGGGCATTCGCGCTGACCTTCGCGGCAACCAGCTCATCCGGCGGCAGTTTCATGGGATTCCCGTCGCTAATTTACACGCACGGCTGGGTGCTGGCGCTGTGGATTGCAAGCTACATGCTCGTGCCGATCGTCGGCATGGGCCTGCTCGGCAAGCGCGTGAACCGGCTCGCCCGCCAGTCCGGCGCAGTAACGGTTCCCGACCTCATCAAGGCGCGGTTCAAATCCGAGACGGTCGGGATGATCGCCACGCTGCTGGTCCTCTTTTTCATGTTTTTTTACCTGCTCGCCCAGTTCAAGGCCGGCAGCAAAATCATGACCACCCTGCTGCAGGATGTCGCCATTTACCAAACAGCCGTCAACACCGTCGCCGGCGCGATCGATGGCGTGCCTTGGGTCGGCAGCGCGGAGCCGGATTACGTGCTGTGCCTGCTGGTGTTCGCGTTTTCGGTGATCGTGTACACGGCATTCGGCGGCTTCCGCGCGGTGGTGTGGACCGACGTGATGCAGGGCATCGTCATGGGTGTCGGGGTGATCATCCTGCTGTTCCTTACGCTTGGCCAAGTGGGCGGACTGACAAAGGCCACCGAGCAATTGAAGGAGATGACGCCGCCCGAGAGCGGCACCGGCGTCATCACGCTTGGCCAGGCTCAGGACAAAGACACCGCCCTGCCCAAGGGCGCCTGGTTGCGCCTGGCCGACGAAGGCATCGCCCGCCTGGCCGAACAGGTCAACTTGGCCAAGGGCGAAACTCACGTCGAAGCCAAGTTACTCAAGATCACCACACCGGCTGAAGTCGAGCGAATCATGCCGACTGATTTTGGCTTCCCAGTTACTGCCGCTTTCACTGCGGAGCAAGCCAAGGGCTACGGCCAAGGGCGCAAGGGTGTGTATGTCAGCGCGCCGGGGCCCCACCCGGAGAAGGAAGGCGGCTTCCTCAACGTGTGGTTGGCAATCAGCTTCTTTTTCTTTTGGGCCTTCGGCTCCGCAGGTCAGCCGAGCAACATGGTTCGCCTGATGGCGTTCAAGGGTACCAACGTCCTTCGCAACGCCATCCTCGCGGTGTCGGTTTATTACACGGTCATTTATCTGCTCTTGGTGGTGATCTTTTGCTGCGCTCGCATCCTGCTGCCCGGCATGGAGGTGGACTCGGACCGCATCATGCCGGAGCTCGCCGCCAAGGTCACCGGCGACGCCGGCGTGCCGTGGCTGGCCGGGCTGCTGCTCGCGGCACCGTTTGCCGCCGTGATGTCCAGCGTGGACAGCTTTCTGCTGATGGTCTCGTCCGCCGTGGTGCGGGACATCTACCAAAACCGGATCAACCCTACCGCGTCGGAAAAACGGCTGAAAATCCTCTCCTACCTTGTCACAGCAATGGTGGGGATATTGGCAATGCTGGCGGTGCTCAATCCACCGCAATACCTGCAGGATCTTATCGTGTTTGCCACCAGTGGGTTGGCAGGCTGTTTCCTGATGCCGATGCTGTTGGGCCTTTACTGGCCACAAATGACCGCCAAGGGCGCCATTGCAGGAATGTTGGGCGGTCTGGGCTGCCATTTGTCCCTTTATATTGCCGGTTACGCCGTAAACGGCAAATTCGAGCCCTACAAGATTCCGGTTTTGGAATTTGACCCCTTTATCTGGGCGCTTCTGGTCTCCGGCCTGCTCGGCTGGCTGGTCTCGCTTGTCCAGGCGCATTCCTCTCAAAAAGCGGAAGTTTAGGGTTGCGTAGAACGACGCATAATGTCAGCGTACCCGACCCGGTCAGTTCAAAGTGATTATTATTGTTAACCCTCAATCGAAATGAAGCTTAATCAGAAAAAGGGATTTACCCTCATCGAACTGCTGGTGGTCATCGCGATCATCGCCATCCTGGCCGCCATGCTCCTGCCCGCCCTGGCCAAGGCCAAGAGCAAGGCAACCGGCATCCACTGCCTGAACAACAACAAACAGCTGGGCTTGGCTTGGTTGATGTACTGTGAGGACCACGACGGTTTCATGCCGCCCAACCAAAAC
>QOAX01000313.1 GCA_003972865.1 Verrucomicrobiota bacterium
GCGCGTAGCCCTTGGCCTCCTCGATCGGGTTGAGGTTTTCGCGCTGCAGATTCTCGACGAGAGCCAGCTCGAGCGCCGTCCGGTCGTCCACGTCGCGGATGACGATTGGCACCCTGGCCAGGCCGGCTATCTGCGCGGCTCGCCAGCGGCGTTCGCCGGCGATCAACTCGTAGCCGCCCTCGCGCGGGCGCACGATCAGCGGCTGCATGATGCCATTCTCTCGGATCGACTCGGCCAACTCGTTCAGCGAGCTGTCATCCATCCCGTTTCGCGGCTGCATCGCGCCCGGGAGAATCTCACCGACCGGCACCTCGTTGGGCGTCTCGGCGGTTGCGGGGTGCGGCGCGGGCGCGGGTTTTTTCCGGGATTTGGTTTTTCTGGCAGCCGACGAGCGGGCACCCAAAAGGGAACTCAAGCCTCGGCCTAAGCCGGTTTTTGCCATGGGCGAAAGAGTGAGGGAGGCCGGGGCGGTTGTCAATCGGACGCCGGTTTTTCGGCGTCGCCGGCCGGCTTGCGATCCGTCCACAAAAACGAGCGGCGCTCGGCCAGCTCGATGTCGCCGTCGAGCAATTTCACGCGCCAAGCGATGATTTTGCCGATAGCCTTGAACGCGTCGCCGTCCAGCGTGACCGCATCCCAGCCGCCGCGCCGGCTTGGCTTGATCGGCTGCTCAAGCACGATCGGCTTAGCCTCGTCGGTCACGCGCAATTCAAGCTGGAGCTTCACGTTGCCGTTGTTTTTATTGGCCCACTTAATGTCGAACCGGATGCCGGAGCAGAGGCTGCGGTCAGCGAGGAGCTTGGCCTGGTAGGCATCGCGCTCGAGCAGGCTGGGGGAGAGCGTGTGGCGGCCCTGCAGGTCGAGCCAATGCGGCAGCACCTTGCTGATCCGGCCGGGACGCGCGCTGTCAGCCGTCGATAAAACACCGAGCAGCAACAGGGCGGCGCCGAGTTGTGAAATGCGCTTCACGGCAGCGAGGCTATTTTGAAAACCGGGCACTGGCAATCTCCGGCATCACAGGCCGGTCGGGTGATCGATGAACGTCCACGGCAGCCTGAACTTTTTCGACAAATGCTCGCTGAGCGCCTTCACGCCAAATGTCTCCGTCGCGTAGTGGCCGCCGTAAAACACGTTCAGACCGAGATCCTCGGCCAGCGCGAACGTCCAGTGCGGGCCTTCCCCGGTGATGAATGTGTCCACGCCCTCGTCGGCGGCCGTTTTCATCTCTGCCCCCGCACCGCCGGTGACGACGCCGATTTTGCGGCAACGCGCCGCGCCTCCAGGCAGCACGGTCGGCTCGTTGTCGGTGGCCTTGGCCAAGCGCCTGGCCAACTGCGCCCGCGTGAGGTTCAGTTCACCACGCAGGCCGATCGCCTGGCCGCGCTCGACGAAAAACGGCTTGGGTGACCTGATGCCAAGCGCCCTGCAAAGCTGGGCGTTGTTGCCGAGCCGCGGATGTGCATCCAGCGGCAGGTGCGAGCTGTAAACCGCTACGTTGTTGTCGAGCAGCAGTCGCAGCAGCCGGTAGCGATTGCCTGTCCACGGGTGCGTCGCCCCCCAGAACAACCCGTGATGGACGATCAACAAATCAGCCCCGGCAGCGATCGTTTTTTTGACCGTGGCCGGCGTGGCATCGACTGCGGCGGCGATCCGCGACACGCCGCCGCGATTCTCCACCTGCAACCCGTTCACCGCGCCGGGCCAGTCCTCAAACGACTCCGGCTTGAGGGTGCGGTTGCAGTGCGCGACAATGTTGGCAAGCTTGACCTTGGCCATGCAGGGGAGGGAACCAACCCCGCCGCCGCAAGCCAAGCGGGAAATGCCGTTTGCGGCGCCGGAGTCTTGACTTTCGCAGAGGGCTTGCTGTTACTCGCTGCCGATTTTTGGAGTCAATTATTTATGCCGACCTACGAGTACATTTGCGAAAAGTGCGACCACGAATTTGAGTTGTTTCAATCCATCAAAGCCGATGCGCTGGAGACCTGCCCGAAAGAGGCTTGTCCGAAAAAACGATGGGCCAAGGGCAAGGTGCGCCGTGCCATCGGCACCGGAGCCGGGATCATCTTCAAGGGCAGCGGTTTCTACGAGACCGACTACCGCAGCGAAAACTACAAGGCCGGAGCCAAGAAGGAATCCGAGTCAAAGAAAAAGTCCGAGTCAACCACCAAAACCGACAGCAAATCGAAAACCGACAAGCCCAAGTCAACCAAGGGCAACAACAAGCCGCCTTCCAGCAAGTAACGAGTTTGTTTAGATGGGCATAGCCCATGATGCTTTATTATCGGCGCAAATATCGCGGGAGCGTCTTGGAGTGCGGCCGTCCCTGCCGCTTTTGTGAATGCTCCAAATTCTCACGCGAAGCACGCGAACCGAAAAACTGGACACTGATTTCACGGATTTTCACGGATTGTTTTTTTCAGTTCAGAATCGTGTCAATCTGCGTGCCATTTCATTCCTTGTGTCTTTCGTGCTTTTCGTGGTTGGAAGATCCCACTATGAGGCGGGGCGCCTCTTCCAAAGCGGTGCAGAGAACCGCACTCCAGGACGCTCCGCGAATGCCAAACCTTGGCAGGGAGGGGAGGCGTTAAACCTGATATTTGGCAAGCTGTAAAAACTGGAAACATTGAAGCCGTCAAAAAGAATTTGCTTGCAGGCACGGACGTGAATGCGAATAGTAAGCCGATCGAGACGCCTTTGCATTATGTGGCTTTTTGGATGAAGGACAAGTGGGTTTTAGATATCCCAATCAAGAAAACAGGGATAAAATTCTTTCGAGTTAGAGAGTTCCAGGAATTCAGAATAGAAACACTTAATAAATGTCAAACTGTTAAACTGATTAACTACAAACAAAAAGGGTGATTATGAGATCCATCCAAACCAGATTCATTGCACTGCTCTTAAGTCCTGTTCTGTTCGTTACTTCAAGCCATGCTGAGCCTAATGTGACGACCGTTAAACTTCCCTACGGGGGTATCAGACCGCAAGCCGCCATTGATCGGGCAGGTGTGATTCACATAATTCAAGCGAACTCAAAAATAAGAGGCGATTTGATGTATGTTAAACATGCGCCCGACCAGAAACAGTTTTCCAAACCGATCAACGTCCTTCGTGAAGCCAGCGGCATGGCCGCGGGCTTTAACATGACAGTCGGTACGGATGGCCGGGTCCATGTATTTACACGGCCGAATCCAAGATACTCAAAAAAGGAACTGGGCGCCCAAGCATATGACGCAATGTTCAAATCAAAGGCAAGATTCTTTGTTTTGAGGTATATGTTGCACTCCCGCCTGAACGACGATGGCAGCGCGTTTGAAGAGGAAACAAACATCATCGGCAGGACGATTGGGTTTGAGGGCGTCGGGGCCATTGTAGCCGACCAAAACAGCGCGAATGTCTACGCCTTTTGGCCCGGTCAAACGGAGCCTGGACCCGAAATGGGGCGTGATATGTACATGGCTTTATCTAAAGACGAAGGCAAAAATTGGTCAGTGCCAAGAAAATTGGATATTAATATCGAAGGCAACTGTCGATGCTGTCCGATACAGGCTACCATGGATTCAAAGGGCAATATGTATATTGTGTATCGAAATTCCGTAAAAACCTCGGCGGCAAGTTGGGATAAGAATACTTTTCTCTTGGTCTCTAAGGACGCCGGAAAGTCTTGGAATAAGACTCTGGTCCAAAAGTGGGAAAACTGTGGATGTCCTGGCGCGCCCTATTCCATGGCCAGCGGAGCAGATGGCGTATATTTGGGGTTCAGCACACGCGGGACATCCTCTTTCGCTAAAGTCGGCAAGCGCCTGAAGATCAACCCCGCGCCCAGTTCCGGCAAGTCCAGTACGCGGCCGGTGGTTGCTGCAAACAAGAATGGGGATGTGCTGTTCTGTTGGGTGGAGGTGCAGGATGTCACATGGCAGGTGTTTGACAGGAACGGCAAAGCCTTGGCCAATGTCGCGGGGCGGTTGAATGGGGTCGCCGCGAAATGGAGTAACGCCGCAGTCGTTGCTACCGCTAGCGGGGATTTTTTGCTGTATTATGACGGACACACGCCGGCTAAGGGCGCGGGCGGATAGCAACAAACGGCGGGACTTGAGATATGCCTAAAGCATCCGCGAAGAGGAAGAATCAGGTTCTTGTCAGTGCCACGGTGATAGCCGGATTTTGCGCGTGTGTTTCCGGTTGTGGGGAATCAAGCAGATCCCCGACGGTTGGGATGGATCCAGTTTCGAAGCCATTGGATGTTGTGGAGGCGGAACGGGAACCGAAGGGTTTCCCGGAGATTCCCAAAAGTGAGTCCAAACGACTACTGGCTGTTGAGCGGGGACATGGCGCCTTTTACGCTTATGGTTGTTGGCATTGTCATGCCATCGGAAATGAAGAAGCTCCGGGCATGCGTGACGAATTGGCTATGGGACCTGACATGGCTGATGTTGGCAGTCGCCTTGGCCCCGGGGAAATTCTTCAGTCGATCTTGGAACCCAGCGCTGTTATTGCTGAACCGAGGGAAAAGCACATGGTCGATGGCATTTCCAGGATGCCGGCATTCAACGATCCGCTGGCGAAGGATGATATCAGGGATATCGTCCTATTTTTGCACCAAAGTAAACTCCCGGCTTCCCCAAAACCAAAGATTATAAAGGTGACCGATGAAAACTTCAGAGACACAGTTGAAAATTCTGAAGGCCTTGTGTTACTCGACTTTTGGGCGGAATGGTGTTTTGCCTGCCTTGTACTCAGTCCGATACTGGAGGAAATTGCCCCGGAATATCAAGACCGCATTAAGTTTTGCAAAATCGAAGTCGACGAGAATCCCGTGTTGGTTGAGAAGTATGTTCCGGATCTCATGTTTCCCTGCCTAGTGATAATCAAGGATGGCAAAGTGCTTGATAGAAAGTACGGTGTGGACACCGACTTGGAGCCAAAGTCTTTTTTCAAAGACTGGTTTGAAAAGTTGGCGCAATAACGAATTGAAATGAAACAACTGACGCCCCATTTTATTTCATCGTGGCTTTCGTCCTTTTCGTGGTTCGAAGACCCCCCTATGAGCTGGGGTGCCCCTTTCAAAACGGTGCAGAGAACCGCACTCCAAGACGCTCCCGCGTAAGCCACCCCCATTGGCGCTGAAATGCGGGCTTTATGCCCTTCAGGAAAATGTTCACACTGTCTCCCGCTGGATGAATTTGTATTTCGACAGGATGGCCTGTGTGCTTCGGGCGGGTTGCTGGGCTTGGTTGCTGGCGTTTGTCTTGGGCTTGGCCAGTGTCGTGCCAGCGCTTGGTCAAGCGGAGCCGGTGACGCGCGAGTCGCAGCCAAGCATTGAGCCGACGAAGCCCAAGCCGCCCACGCCGGTGCTGCCGCCGCGCACGGCTCAACCCAAGCAGCAGAGCCCGGCGACGCCCACGCCGAACCGCCTGCCGGAGAACATCAATCGTCTCCTGCAGCCGCGCGCTGGTTACAAGACGGCCAGCAGCCGGTCGGGACAGTACGTGGCGTACGGGCCGATATCGCCTCAGCGGCGCGGCGGCATTCTCGACGCCAACGCCAACACCATTCTCATCGCGCCGGATCACGTTGTCGTCACGGCCGAGCGGGTGCACAATGCGTTGCTGGGCCGGCTGGGGTTGCCGACGCTGCCCGGCAGCAGGGTGAAACTGCGGCTTGTGCCGACGATGTCGTACAAGGCCACGGTGCCGGTGGTGACCGAGCGGCATCTCAACGGTTACACTTACGAGTTGACGCTGCCGAGTGAGATCGAGGCGGACAAACTCGTCCGCGCGCTGGTGCAGGTGGCGCTGCTCGACCTGGCTAACCAAAAGCGGCAGATGCGCGACACGGAGATCCCGTTGTGGCTGACGGTCGGCTTCACGCAGGTGCTGCTGGCGCAACCGGATCTGGTGCTCGTGATTGAGTCGCCGCAGCAGGGGGGGCGCAGCGTGGCGACTGTGTTCGTGCGAAAGGAGATTCGCCGGCACGACACGCTGGCCGGTGTGCGGGCGCGGTTGCGCGGCAGGCGCGCGTTCGATTTCAGCGAGATCGCTATGCCGTCCCCGGCTCATTTGCGCGGTGAGAACTGGAGGGATTTTCAGGCCTGTTCGCACCTGTTGTTGGATCGGCTGCTGGCGGTTCCCGCCGGGCGTGCGCGCATGCAAAACATGATTCGCCAACTGCCGGACAACCTGAATTGGCAGACCAGTTTTTTGAATGTTTACCGTGACTTCTTCGCCGACATGTTGGTGGTGGAGAAATGGTGGGCAGTGACGATCGTGCAGTTGACCGGCCAAAACCAGTATCAAAACTGGACGCTGCTCGAGGCGGTGGAGAAGTTCGAAAACCTGCTCAAGCTGCCGGCCGAGGTGCGCCTGAACGACGCCGACTCGCCGCTCGAGGCAGAGGTCACGCTGCAGCAGGCGATTCGCGGCTGGGACTTTGCGGTGCAGAAACTAACGCTTGAGCAAAAGATCAATCAACTGCTGATCGCACGAATAAAAATGCCGCGTGAATTGTTGCCGTTCGTGAATGAGTACGGGCGCATCCTGCAGAACTATGTCTCGGTGCGCCAGCGGATCGAGTCGTTCAAGCCGCGCCGGGGGCAGGCGCGGCCAAGGCTCGCGCCGGTGGTCGATGAGGCCGTGCGGCAACTGGATTTGGTGGATCGGCGGCTGGTTTTGTTCAAGCCGGAACCAAAAACATCCCAACCGGCTCCGGCGACGCTTCCGCAAAACTGATTTTCATGCCGCGCGAATCCAACAAGGCCAAGGCCGAACGCACGGCGAGGATCATCGACGGCTTGCGAGCGACCTATCCCGATGCGCACTGCGAACTCGACCATCGCAGCCCACTCGAGCTGCTGATCTCGACAATTCTCTCCGCGCAATGCACCGACAAACAGGTCAACATCGTCACTGCGGACCTGTTCAAAAAATATCGTACGGCTGCCGATTATGCCGCCGTACCGCTCGAGGAGTTGCAGGAGGACATCAAGCGGATCGGCCTGTTTCGCAACAAGGCCAAGAGCATCCAAAACTGCTGCCGCGCCCTGGTCGAGTCGCATGGCAGCAAGGTGCCGGCGACGATGGATGCGCTCGTCGCCCTCGCCGGAGTGGGGCGCAAAACGGCCAACGTGGTGCTGGGCAACGCGTTTGGCATCAACGAGGGTATCGTCGTCGATACGCACGTGGGGCGCTTGGCCAAGCGGCTTGGTTTGACGACCGAAAAGACGCCGGAGAAAATCGAAGTTGCGCTGCAAAAACTCGTGCCGCGCGCCGACTGGACGATGCTCAGCCACTGGCTGATTTTTCACGGTCGCCGGCGTTGCTCCGCGCGAAAGCCGGAGTGCGGCAAGTGCGAAATCGCCTTGCTCTGCCCGTCCGAGAAAGACGGCCATTATCGCGAATGAAAACCGGCGACCAAGCGCTCCGTGTTTGGCACAGCCAGGCCGGATCACCAGCTTGGAACATGGCTGCGGACGAACTGCTTCTGCAACATACCGCCGCGCTTGGCCAAGCGATCATGCGGTTTTATTCGTGGGATCAGCCATCGGCGTCGTTCGGGTATTTTCAGCGTTTCGCTGATGTGGAAGCGTTGACCGATCTGCGACCGATCCTTCGCCGTCCCACCGCCGGAGGACTGGTGCGCCACGACGAAAACGAGTGGACATACAGCCTGATTTTTCCGCCGACCCACCCGTGGTGGCAACTGAAGGCCGAGGAGAGTTATCACCGTGTTCACGTCTGGGTTCGGCGGGCGTTTGAGGATTGCGGCGTGGCGACCGAGCTTTGCCCAGAGGCACGCCCGGCCGGGGCGGGACAATGTTTTGTCGGTGCCGAAAAAAACGATTTACTCCACTGCGGAAACAAAATCGCCGGAGCCGCCCAGCGCCGCAACCACGATGGCCTGCTGATCCAAGGCTCCGTCCAAGCCAAGTCCACCGGCATCAACCGCAAGGCATGGGAAAAGTCGATGTTGGCAGAGAGCGATTGGAGCGAATGGGAGCCAGAAGAAACGTTCACAGTCGAAACAACTGCGTTGGCCAAGTGCAAGTACTCTGCCGATACCTACAATCAAAAACGGTGATTAGGCTCGCTTGACGCGGGGGCCTTTGGGGGTGTCCTCGATGACCCAGCCTTGGGCGGCGAGTTCGTCGCGGATTTGGTCGGAGCGGGCGAAGTCTTTCGTCTTGCGGGCGGCTTGGCGTTCCTCGGCGAGGGCGACGATTTCCGCCGGCGCTTCCTCCGCGACCGACTCGATGCCGAGCACGGCGTTGATGTGTTCCCAGTTGGCCAACTCGGTTGCCGCGGTCCCGGCGGTGAGCTCCTCGGCGGCAAGTTTGCGGTTGGTGTCGCGCACCCAGTCGAACACCGCGGCCCAGGCGGCGGAGACGTTGAGGTCGTCGTCCATCGCCTCGGTGAAGCGCGTGACGAGCGGCGAGTCTGTGGCCGGCCCGGTCGCTTGGCCAAGCGCGAGTTCGCGCAGCTTGGCCGTGCATTCGTCGATGCGTCCAAGCGCGGTCTTGGCTCCTGCCAGGTTGTCGAGCGTGAAGTTGAACGTCTCGCGGTAGTGGGCGGAGATCATGAGGTAACGCACCTCGCGCCCGGCGCTGCCCTTGGCCAAAAGGTCACGTAGGGTATAGAAGTTGCCGAGTGACTTGCTCATTTTTTTGCCTTCGACGAGCAGGTGCGCGCCGTGCATCCAGTACTTCACGAACCTGAGCCCGTCGCATTGCAGGCAGGCCCCCTCGCTCTGGGCGATCTCGTCCTCGTGGTGGGGGAACACCAGATCCTCGCCGCCGAGGTGCAGGTCGAAACTGGGTCCGAGCAGGTCCATGCTCATGGCGCTGCACTCGATATGCCAGCCGGGCCGGCCTTCGCCCCACGGGCTGTTCCAAAACACCTCGCCGTCCTCCGGCACACGGGCTTTCCAGAGGGCAAAGTCGGCGATCGATTCCTTCTCGTACTCGTCGCTGCTGACGCGTTCGCCGGGGCGCATTGCCTCGAGATTGAGGTTGAGTAACTGCCCGTACTTGTTTCCGGCTTTGCGATATTTTTCGATGCTGAAATAAACGGAGCCGTCGTTGGCGTGGTAGGCGATGCCGTTCGCTTCGAGTTTTTTGATGAGCTTGATGATCGGGCCGATGAACTCGGTGGCGTGGGGCCGCTCGTCCGGCATTTGGCAGCCGAGCGCCTCGAGGTCGGCGAAAAACGCCTGTTCACGTTCGCCGGTGAACTCGGCCAGCGACTTGCCGGACTTGTTGACGCGGCGGATGATTTTGTCCTCCACGTCGGTGATGTTCATGATGTGGCGCACGTCGAAGCCGCGGAAGGCGAGGTAGCGGCGGACAATGTCGGCGAAGACGAAGGTGCGGAAATTCCCGATATGCGCGAAGTCGTGCACGGTCGGGCCGCAGCAGTAGAGACCGACTTTTTTGCCGGCGAGATCCAGCGGCACGAACGGCTCGACCGAGCGCGATAGGGTGTTGAAGACTCTCAAGCCCATAAAGCGGCGACAGGTTAATCACTGCCGCGCCAAAGTGAAGCTGGAACCGTCGGAAGACGGGGGCGCTTGGCCAAGCGGGAGGTCAAATGGCCATGCTTTCGTAGCGCTTGGCGATGCGCTCGATGCCGCAGACGAAGGCGGCTGTGCGAAGGTCCACGACATTTTCGCGGGCGTTGAAGATGTCGCGAATGTTGTTGTAGGCGTTGCGCATGGTGTCATCGAGGCCGGAGCGGACGAGGGCGAGTTCGTCCGAGCCGGTGGTAAGTTGGTCGCGGATTTCCTGCGGCACCTTGGTGTCGAGCATCTTCTCGAGAGCCTCGACAATCATCTGGCCGCGACGCTCCTCGTTGCGGCGCTCGAGGTAGCCGAAGCGGATGCGCGCCAGGTTTTTCACCCACTCGAAGTAGGAGACGGTGACGCCGCCGGCGTTGAGGTAGGCATCCGGGATGATGACCGTGCCCTTTTCGCGGAAAATCTCGTCAGCGGCGTAGGTGACGGGCCCGTTGGCCGCCTCGGCGATGAGAGGGGCCTGGATTCGGGCGGCGTTGTTGCGGGTGATGACGCCTTCCATCGCGGCGGGGATGAGGATGTCGCACTCGGCCTCGAGCAGCGACGCGCCGTCCTCGGTGTAATCCGCGCCGGGGTAACCCTTCACGCCGTGGTTTTCGATGATATGGGCCTTGACCGCCTCGACGTCGAGCCCGTCGGCGGAGTGGATCGCGCCGTCGCGCTCGATGATGGCGGTAATCTTCGCGCCGTCCTCCTCGCTCAGAAACTTGGCCGCGTGATAGCCGACGTTGCCGAGACCCTGCACGACGATGCGTTTGCCCTCGAGTGTGCCGTCGAGCTTGGCGCGGGCGACGTCGTCGGGGTGGCGGAAGAATTCCCGCAGGCCGTACTGCACGCCGCGGCCGGTGGCCTCGACGCGGCCGTC
Source organism: Verrucomicrobiota bacterium (assembly GCA_003972865.1). Lineage (GTDB taxonomy): Bacteria > Verrucomicrobiota > Verrucomicrobiia > Limisphaerales > UBA1096 > UBA1096. The sequence goes on from QOAX01000313.1 coordinate 10,427, forward strand.
GATGCCACCGAGGTGCACCGGCTTGCCGGTCACGCAGCCCATGCCGTTTGCCTGCTCGGGGAACAGGGACTGGTACGTATCGGAGATCCAGCCCATTTCGCGTTCACCGGTGCCCATGTCGGGGGCGGGCACGTTGAGGCTCGGATGGATGAGGTCGCGCTTGGCCAATTCCTGCGCGAAGCGGCGGGTGATTTTCTCGAGATCCTTTTCGCTGTACTGCCTTGGGTCGATCTTGAGCGCGCCCTTGGAGCCACCGAACGGGATCATCACGATGGCGCACTTGTATGACATCAGTGCCGCCAGTGCCTCGACCTCGTCCTGATTCGCGAAGTCGGCGTAGCGGATGCCGCCCTTGACCGGCAGGATGTGCTCACTGTGGACGGCGCGCCAGCCGGTGAACACCTCGTAACGGTCGCCCAGCTTGACGCCGAACTGCACCTGATAGACCGAGTTGCAGCTCCGGATCTGATCGGCGAGGCCAAGCGGCAGGTCCATGGTGGCGGTGGCGCGGTCGAACATCCGGTCGACGCTCTGGCGGAAGGAGAGTTCCTGGGGGTCGTTCATGATTGGAGAGGTCTGCTGCAAGATGACTGCGTAGGAAGCCAAACCATTTGAGACTCGTTTGTAAACAGAATAATTCCGTCCGGGAGCCATTCGGTTGGCCAAGCGCGGTCGGGGAGTTGGTAAAGCCGAGCGGGGAAAATCGTCGTTGAGGCGAGATTGTGAATCATTTCACAATGAAGTTGCCGTGTCTTTTTTCCGGTGCTACGTTTCGCGCGGCCTGAGTCAAAAACGGGTTTGGACACCTGTTTTTTGCTGATTCGCTTCGTTTTTCGATGTCTGCTCGATCGCAGAATACCCATTGGTTGCATCGGTTCGCCATTGTCACTGCATTGGCGACGCTCGTTCTTATTGGGTTTGGCGGCTTGGTGACCAGCAAGGGGGTGGGGATGGCGGTGCCCGATTGGCCCAATACCTTTGGATACAACATGTTTTTGGTGCCATTCGACGAGTGGCTCGGGAAATTCGGGGTTTTTGAGGAGCATTCCCACCGGTTGGTGGCTTCGTTTGTCGGGCTGTTAACGATCGTTTTGGCCGCTTGGATCTGGGTGAAAGACTCCCGCAAATGGGTTCGTCTGCTTGGGATCGGGGCGCTTGTACTGGTCGTGACTCAGGGTGTGCTCGGCGGGCTGCGGGTGACTGAGATCAATCAAAACCTGGGGCTGATTCACGGTGCCGTGGCGCAGTTGTTCCTGATCTTGGTTTGTGCGATTGCACTGGCCACCAGTAGCTGGTGGCATCGAGTGGCCGTGGGCGAGAGTGACCGAGCCGGTTACGCGGCGCTGAAAGGAGCCTTGGTGGCAGTGATTTGTCTCGTTTTTATCCAATTGCTGCTTGGGGCGACGATGCGGCATCAGCATGCCGGCTTGGCTATTTGGGATTTTCCGCTGGCGCACGGCCAGGTTTGGCCGGCGACCGATGAGGCATCGATCGCCCAGTACAACGAGAACCGTTACGAATTGCAGAAGAGCCTCCTCGCCCAAAACCAGCTGTACGACGCGCAGGGGAACCCGCAGGCATTTCTCGCCAGTGGACACGACATTTTATCGTGGCATGTTTGGCTGCAGATGCTGCATCGGCTGGGTGCGGTGGCAACGCTGGCCTTGGTGATGGCGCTGGTGGTGAAGGCGCGGCGGCGGCTTGGCCAAGCGCACGGTTTTACAAAAGCCGGTTACACGTTGCTGGCAATGATTGTTGCACAGGCCGGTATGGGGATCTGGACGATTTTGAGCAACAAGGCGGCGGACGTGGCCACGGGGCATGTGGTGCTTGGCGCGGCGTGTCTGGCGCTGAGCAGTTTGCTGCTGCTGGCGGCCAAGCGCTGCGCGTTCGTCGCCGAGGCAGCCAACGCGGCGGAGCGCTTGGCCAAGCACAGTGATGATGCTGCGGTTGACACCAGCCAAACGGCAGCAGTGGCCGTATAGATTTTGTTGATGGAAAACACAGTTCAACAGACTCAAAAGAACCAGGCGGAGCGGGTGACGGCCTGGTCGGTATTTTCCGAGTTGGTGAAGCTGCGGCTGACGACGATGGTGTTGATCACCACGTTGGTTGGCTTTTACGCGGGGCTCAACGCGGAAAGCGGCGGCCTGGCGCAGAACCTCGCCAAGCTTGGCCTGACGCTGCTGGGCACCGGGTTGCTGGCGGCCGGCGCGGCGATCCTGAACCAGTACCTCGAGCGCGATCACGACGCACGGATGGAGCGCACGGCCAGGCGGCCGTTGCCGAGCGGGGCGATCGGCGCGGAGGCGGCGTTGCTGCTTGGTGGCGCCTGGTCGGTGGTCGGACTGTTGGCCCTGGCCGCCTGGGTGAACTTGCTGGTGGCGGTGCTCGGCGCGGTGACGCTGGTCACGTACCTGTTCATCTACACGCCGCTCAAGCGCAAGTCGGAGTGGAACACCGTCATCGGGGCGATTCCCGGCGCGCTGCCGCCGCTGATGGGGTGGGCTGCGGCCCGGGGCGGGGTGGATCCGCTGGGCTGGACGCTGTTCGGGATTTTGTTTTTCTGGCAGATGCCGCATTTCATGGCCATCGCCTGGATGTACCGCGACGACTACGAGAAGGCAGGCTTCGTGATGATGCCAAGCGTCGCAGCGGGGGGGGCGCGAACCGGCCGGCAGGCGATCAGTCACACCTTCTTTCTGTGCATTGCCAGCCTGATGCCGTTTACGATGAAACTGGCCGGGGCGGTTTACGTTTCCGGCGCGGTGCTGCTGGGAGGGCTTTTTTTGTGGGCCGCAATACGGTTTTCGCGGCAGTTGACCCGGCAAAGCGCACGGGTTCTGTTCTTTGCCTCCATCATTTACCTGCCGCTGCTGCTGGGATTGATGGTGGTGGACAAGCTGAAAAGTTGACGCAGAGGCAGGTCGCGATTGACAACGGGGTGGTCGAGTCGATAGGCTTCCTCGCTTTTGGATCGCGCCGCGCCGGAAGAAAGATGGATTTTTTAAGATTTAATCAACGATGAGCGATAAGGCAGAGGCAACCCGGACACAGGAAGCTGTCGAGGTGCATCAGGACGGGCATGATGAGCATCACGCGCAGAGCTTTTGGCGAACGTACATTTTTTCCACCGACCACAAGGTCATCGGCATGCAGTATGGGTTCTGCGGGCTGGCCTTTTTGTTCTTCGGGTTTTGCCTGATCGCCACGATGCGCTGGTCGATGGCGTATGAGGGGCAGGCGGTTCCGTTTGTCGGGCCGCTGCTTGAGGCGTTGCTGGGCAACAACGTCGCGCCCGGTG
>QOAX01000315.1 GCA_003972865.1 Verrucomicrobiota bacterium
CGCATGAGACGCTCAACAGTTTCATCTGGGGGCCGGACGGCTGGCTCTACGGCTGCCACGGCGTGTTCACGCACAGCAAAGTCGGCAAACCCGGCACGCTGGACGCCGAGCGCGTGCCCTTCAACGCCGGCGTGTGGCGTTATCATCCTACGCGGCACACCTTCGAGGCCTTCGCGCAGGGCAGCAGCAACCCTTGGGGCGTGGACTTCAACGAGCACGGCCAATGTTTCATCGAGGCCTGCGTCATCCCGCATTTTTTTCACATGATCCAAGGCGGCCGCTACCAGCGACAGGGTGGTCAGCATTTCAACCCACACACTTACGATGATATAAAAACCATCGCCGACCATCTTCATTACGCCGGCAACATCCGCGACCACGCGCACTGGGGCAAAACCCCCGGCGTGCCCTCCGCCACTGCGGCAGCCGGCGGCGGCCACGCCCACGCGGGCCTGATGATTTACCTCGGCGACAGCTGGCCGGCCCAGTACCGCGGCCAAGCCTTCATGAACAACATCCACGGCGCGCGCATCAACATGGACATCCTCAAGCCGCGCGGCAGCGGCTACATCGCCAGCCATGGCGCGGACTTCGTGCAGTTCAACGATCGCTGGAGTCAAATCATCAACCTGCGCTACGACCACGACGGCAGCGTGTACCTCATCGATTGGTACGACAAAAACCAATGCCACCGTCGTGAACCCGACAGCCACGACCGCTCCAACGGCCGCGTGTTCAAGGTCGTTTACCAGGACGAAAAACGCACGACCGTGGACTTGGCCAAGCGCACGCATGTGGAGCTCGTCAAGCTGCAGGCGCATCCAAACGAGTGGTACGCCCGCCACGCCCGCCGGGTCCTGCAGGAGCGCTTGAACACAATGTACCGGCAGTGGTCGCCCGTGTCACCCGACGCAAAACAAAACGCCGCCGCCTGGCAGAAAACCCGCGACCACGCCTTCGCCATTGTCGATCCCATCTTGAAAACCCAACTCGCAACAGGAGGAAAAGGCAAAACCACCGCCCTGCGCCTGCGCGCCCTGTGGTGCATGCACGGCATCGACGGCTTGGCCGAGGCCGACCTGCTCGAATTGCTGAAGGACCGCGAAGCGATGCTGCGCGGCTGGGCCATTCAGTTGCTGTGCGAAAACAAGAAGCCAAGCGCCGCCGCGCGCGGTGAATTTGCGCGAATGGCCCGCGAAGACAAATCCCCCATCGTGCGGATGTACCTCGCCAGCGCCCTGACCCGCACCCCGGTAGCCCAGCGCGCCAAAGTGCTCTCCGGCCTGCTGTCCCACGCTGAGGATGCCGCTGACCCCAACCTCCCGCACCTCTACTGGTACGCCACCGAACCCGTCATCGCCGCCAACAAAACCGCCGGCATCCAGCTCCTCGCCAAAACCAAAATTCCGAAGGTGCGCCAATACATCACCCGCCGTTTGGCATCCAAGTAGTGAGATTTGCTCTCCCACTCCTTCTGCTGGTCGCGCTCAATCTTTGGGGTGCGAAAAAGAACCCGCAACCGATTATCGAGAAACCGTTCACGCCACTGGAGGCCGCGAAGACGATGCAGGTGCCGAAGGGGTTTAACGTCACGCTTTTCGCCGGTGAGCCCGACATAAAGCAGCCGATTGCGTTTTGCATCGACGATCGTGGGCGATTGTGGGTGGCGGAGGCGAATAATTATCCGGACAAAAAGGCGGGCAAGAAGGATCGTATCATCATTCTCGAGGATACCGACGGCGATGGGCGGCATGACAAGCGGATTGTTTTTTACGATAAGCTCGAGTACGTGAGCGGCATCGAGGTGGGGTTCGGCGGGGTGTGGGTGATGTCGATTCCGAATTTTTATTTCATCCCGGACAAGGACTACGACGGCGTGCCTGATGGTGAGCCGGTGGTATTGCTCGATGGCTTTGGCACGCACGCCAATGCGCACAACATCGCCAACGGTTTCGCGTGGGGCCCGGACGGTTGGCTGTACGGCACTCACGGCATCACCAACTGGTCGCTGCTGGGCAAGCCGGGCACGCCGAAGGCCAAGCGCCGGCGGTTCGAGGGTGGCGTGTGGCGGTATCATCCGGTGCGGCATGTGTGGGAGCCGTTCGCCATCGGCACCACCAACCCGTGGGGCATCGACTGGAACGAGTACGGCCACGCCTTCGTTTGCAACTGCGTGGACCCGCATCTTTTTCACATCATCCAGGGCGCGCACTACGAGCCCGCGCGCAATCGGCCGACTGGCCGGTTTGCCTACGAGCGCATCCCGACCATCGCCGACCATTTGCATTTTACGAACACGAAGACCATCCGCGCGGGCATCGGCACGCCGGAGGAGGACGCAGCCGGCGGCGGGCACGTGCATAGTGGCACGATGATTTATCTGGGGGACAATTGGCCGGCCAAATATCGCGGGCAGGTTTTCATGAACAATATCCACGGCCGGCGCATCAACCATGACCGCCTCGCGCGCAACGGCAGCGGCTACACCGCCACGCACGCGCCGGACGTGATGCGTGCGGCCGCCCCGTGGTTCGTGGGCGTCACCCTCGCCTACGGCCCCGACGGCGGCGTTTACGTCAGCGACTGGTCCGACACCGGCGAATGCCATCACACCCGCAACACTCAAAAACACACCGGCCGCATTTACAAAATCACGTATGGCAAACCGAAGCCGTGGAAGGGGGATATTGGGAAGTTGAATACGGCCGAATTGGTGAAACTGCATGGGCACCCCAATGATTGGCACGTGCGCCACGCACGCCGCGTGCTGCAGGAGCGTGCCACCCTTGCGCTTGGCCAAACGGCAGGCCAAGCGGAACTCATCCGCGTGCTGACAACACACCACGACACCGCTCGACGGTTGCGCGCTCTTTGGACGCTGCACAGTACGCGCGAACTGTCGGCGAAGCGGCTGGCAGGCCTGCTCCGCGACGAGAGCGAGCACCTTCGCGCCTGGGCCATCCAGTTGCTGTGCGAAAACAAAAAGCCTAGTGAGAGAGTGCGCGCGGTATTCGAGAGCATGGCCCGCACGGACAAGTCACCCCTCGTGCGCCTGTACCTCGCCAGCGCGATGCAGCGATTGCCGGTGCCCCAGCGCGTGTCCGTGCTCAAGGCCCTGCTCGCCCACGCGGAGGATTCGGCCGACCAAAACCTGCCGCTGATGTACTGGTACGCCACCGAGCCCGTGGTGGCGGCGGACAAACAAACCGCGTTGCAATTGCTCGCCGCCTGCAAAATACCCAAGGTGCGGCAATTCATCACGCGGCGAATGGCGACTGGACGCGACGCAGGCAAAAAGGAATAATGCGTGGCGCATGAAACGGTTCCTTTTGTTATTGCTCGCGTCTGTAATGTGGATGTTGCTGCCGGCGCGCGCGCAGGATGCTGAGGCGCTTGGGGCGTTGGTGGGGGTGTTGAAAGAATCGGATGATCCCGGGTTTCAACTGGATATTCTCAAGGGCATAGCCGCGGCGTTTCAAGGGCAGCGGAATTTGAAGCCGCCGAAGGGTTGGGGTGCGGTGGCACAGCGCTTGGCCAAGAGCCCGAATGCGGAGGTGCGGCAGTTGGCGCAGTCGTTGTCGCTGACCTTTGGGAGCAAGGCCGCGATGGATGCGTTGCGGAAAGTTATGGTGGATGGGAAGGCGAAATTGCCGGAGCGGCGGAAAGCGTTGGCGGCGTTGGTGGCGGCGCGGGATGCGAAGTTGCCGGAGGTGTTGCGGGGGTTGCTGCGGGAGAAAGCCCTCCGGCGCGAGGCGTTGCGGGGGTTGGGGGCATTTGAGGATAGGAAGACACCGGCGGCGATTTTAAAAATTTTTACGAAGCTGAACACCGCGGGCAAACGCGACGCGCTCACGACGCTGGCCTCGCGGGTGAGTTTTGCGAAGGCATTAATGAAAGCGCTGGGGAGCGGGGCGGTGAAGGCGAATGAGTTGCCGGCGGACATCGTGCGGCAATTGCGAGCGCACGGGGTGAAGGACATCAACGCGCAACTCGACAAGGTTTGGGGCGTGAGCCGATCCACGCCGGCGGCGAAGCTCGCGGAGATTGCGCGATATAAAAAGCTGCTCATGGCCGATGCTGCCATGCCAGCGGATTTGTCCCATGGGCGGATGTTGTTCAATCGTGCCTGCGTGCAGTGCCACAAGCTCTACGGCGAAGGCGGCGAGATTGGGCCTGACATCACGGGATCCAATCGCAACAACCTCGATTATCTGCTCACAAACATGCTCGACCCCAACGCGGAGATCCCTAATGACTATCGCACCACAATTCTGCGCACGAAAGACAACCGCGTGCTGGTGGGCGTCATCCGCCGCAGTGAGGGCCAATCGGTCACCATCGCCACGCCGGCCGAGGTGGTGACCTTGGCCAAGCGCGACGTGGCGGCGATTGATCCGCAGAATTTTTCGATGATGCCGGAGGGGCTGGTGCTGGCGTTCAAGGAGGATGAACTGCGCGACCTCGTGGCGTATCTGCGCGGCAGCCGGCAGGTGGCTTTGCCGAACAAAGACAATTAGCCTCTACGCGGGCTGCAGCTGCTGTTTGCCAGTGAGGTACTCTTCCAGCTTCACGGTGTCGGCGGCGAAGCGGCGGATACCCTCGGCGAGTTTCTCGGTGGCGCAGGCGTCCTCGTTCATTTCCCAGCGGAAGGTCTTTTCATTGAGACTGATTTTTTCGCAGCCACATTGCTTGGCGGTTTCCTCCGTGAGTTTGCGGGGGAGGTCGCCTTCGGTTTCCTGAAGTTCCTCGAGGAGATTTGGGCTGATGGTCAGCAAATCGCAGCCGGCGAGTTCGGTGATTTCGCCGGTGTTGCGGAAGCTCGCGCCCATGACCTCGGTGGGGTAGTCGAATTTTTTGTAGTAGTTGTAAATACGCGTGACGGATTGCACGCCGGGATCTTCGGCAGGAGCGAATGAATCCCGCCCGGTCTTGGCCTTGTGCCAGTCCATGATGCGGCCGACGAAGGGCGAGATGAGAGTCACTCTGGCTTCAGCGCAGGCGACGGCTTGGTGGAAGGAAAACAGCAGCGTGAGGTTGCAGTGGATACCTTCCTTTTCCAATTCCTCGGCAGCTCGGATGCCCTCCCACGTGGAGGCAATCTTGATGAGGATTCGTTCGCGGTCGATGCCGTTCTTCTCGTAACGGGCAATGAAGGCGCGGGCCTTGTCGAGGGTGGCCTGGGTGTCGAAGCTCAAGCGAGCATCGGCTTCGGTGCTCACGCGCCCGGGGACGATTTTTAAAATCTCGAGCCCGAAAAACACCGCGAGTTTGTCGAGGGCCACGGCCATCACGTCGCCACCCGCGGCCTCCTCGCGCGCCTCGGCGAGGACCTTGTCGACCAGCGGCTCGTACTCGGCCATTTGCGCGGCTTTCAAAATGAGGCTGGGGTTGGTGGTGGCGTCCTGCGGGGTGTATTCACGGATGGATTCAAAATCGCCGGTGTCGGCGACGATGGTGGTGAATTCCCGCAACGAGTCGAGATGACTGCTCATGCGTCCATCACAACACAAATGCGCATGCGCGGCAAGGCAAGCAGCACCTGTGGCAATGTGGATTGAGCTGGTTGATAGCTTGGCCAAGCACCTGGCCAAGCGCGGGAGTGAGGGTGTGAGATCGGCGGGAATGGAGCCAGTTGTCGGACTCGAACCGACGACCGTTCGATTACAAATCGAGTGCTCTACCAACTGAGCTAAACTGGCCCAAGCCTCGAGGGCTGGGGGATAAATAGCGTGGAATTTGGAGTTTTGAAAGTCATTTTGTTCTTTTTGGAGGTTTAATGGCTGCTTTTTGTGGGAAAAAGAATTGGCGGAGCACGTATTCTTACGCTAGCAATTGCGCGAGTGTTTGCTCACAGATGAGAAACGGTTTATTGAGCCTGATAATCGGTTTTGCGGGGTCGCTTGGCTTTGGCCAGTTGGCGGTGGGCACGGCGGTGGATTTTAATCGCGATATCCGGCCGGTGCTGTCGCGGAACTGTTTCGCCTGCCATGGCCCGGACGAGAAAGCCCGCAAGGCCGATCTACGGCTCGACATCCGCGAGGGTGCCCTCGCCGAGCGCAAGGGTGTTCCTGCGGTGGTTCCCGGCGATCGGGGCGAGAGCGAGTTGTTCGCCCGCATCACCGCCACCGATTCCGACGACCGGATGCCGCCGGAGGAATCTGGGCACGAGTTGACCTTGGCGGAAATTGACAAGATCGCTGAGTGGATCGATGAAGGTGCGCCTTATGATCGACACTGGGCGTTTATGCCACCGAGTCGGCCGGGGCTGCCCAGAGTCGGCGACCGGTCGTGGGTGAAGAACGGCATCGATCATTTTATCCTCTCCGGACTCGAGGCGACGGGGGATCGCCCCAGTGAAACGGCCGATCGCTACACTCTCATCCGCCGCCTGTCGCTCGACATGACCGGACTGCCACCGGCTCCGGCGGAAGTGGAGGCATTCGTCAATGACAAGCGGCCAAATGCCTACGAGTTGCTCGTGGACGATCTGTTGTCGCGTCCGGCCTATGGCGAACGCTGGGCGCGCGTCTGGCTCGACCTGGCGCGCTACGCCGACTCGGCCGGCTACGGTTCTGATCCGCTGCGCGTGATTTGGAAATACCGCGACTGGGTGATCAACGCCTTCAACCAAAACATGCCGTACGACCGGTTCACCATCGAGCAACTGGCCGGCGACCTGTTGCCGGAGCCGTCGCGAGACCAGTTGTTAGCAACGGCGTTTCATCGGAACACAAAAACCAACACCGAGGGCGGCACGGACGACGAGGAGTTTCGCGTCGAGGCGGTGCGGGATCGAGTGGACACGACCATGCAGGTCTGGATGGGGCTGACGATGGGCTGCGCCAAGTGCCACTCGCACAAGTATGATCCGATCACGCAAACGGAATACTACCAGTTTTACGCGATGTTCAACCAGACGGAGGATGCCGACCGCGGCAACGACTCGCCGCGCCTGCCGTATCCGACTGAGGAAGAAACCAGGCGCCTGGCCGTCATTGACGACGAGATCAAAGGGTTGCAGGCCAAGCTCGACGTGCACACGCCGGCCCTGGCCAAGGGGCAACGCGAATGGGAACTCAAGTCCCTGCGCGACCTGGCCAAGCCGAAGCCGGAGTTGACTACTTGGGAAATGACCGGGCCGTTTGCGGCGGATGACTTTGACAGCGCGTTCGTCACGGCGTTCAGCCCGGAGCGCCTGGCCGTCGGCGAAAACGTCGCCCTGCACGGCAAAGCCCGCCAGTCGTCCACGTCAAACGACGGCGTGGCCAAGTTGGCCATCGACGGCAACTTTTCCGGCAGGTTCAAGGACAAGACGGTGACGCACACCAGGAACCCGGACGACAAGTCGCCGTGGTGGGAGGTGGCATTGGCCGAGTCAGCGGATGTGACGCAGGTGGTGATTTGGAACCGTGCGGAGGCACCGGAACGCCTGTCGGCTTTTCGGGTGTTGGCGCTGGACGCCGAACGCAAGCCGTTGTTCGAGAAGGACCTGTTTGCAGACGGCAAGGGCAGTCCGAAGCCGAACGAGGGGTTTGCGGTGCCGGTTGAAGCTGATGGGAAAGTATCGGTTGTGCGAATTGAGTTGCTGCCGCTGGACAGCCGCAAGGAACCGATTTTGTCGTTGGCCGAGGTGCAGGTGTTCACGCGTTCCGGGGCGGAGGAGGCGGCCGAGATCCAGTGGGCATCCAAGCCGGATTGGAATGACGGCGAGGTGCATGCGCTCGAGTCCGGGGACAACTCGGTGGTGTATCTGCGCCGCAAAGTGAACGCGGTCATTGCCGGGACGCAGCAACTCTCGCTTGGCAGCGGGGATGGCATCAAGGCGTGGATCAACGGCCGCGAGGTGTTGTCGAAAAAAACCAAGCGTGCGGCCAAGGCCGGACAGGAAACGGTGAGTGTGAATCTGCCCAAGGGAGAAAGCGAACTGTTGCTGAAGATCGTCAATAACGACAAGAAGAGCGGGTTTTATTTTGCCGTCCGGGGCGTTGACTTTCCGGAGGACATTTTGCCGGTGTTGCTGATCGATGAAGCCAAGCGCACCACGCCGCAGTCGGAGAAAATCGCCGCGCATTACAGGACGTTTGCCAAAGAACTGGAGCCAGTCCGCAAATCGATCGAGGCCAAGCGCAAGCAGCACAAGAAGGTCAACGACTCGATCGTCACCACGCCGTACATGCTCGAACTGGCCAAGGCCAAGCGGCGTGACACGTACCTGATGGTCAAGGGAAACTTCCTGAGCCGGGGCAACGTGGTCAAGGCCGGTTTCCCGGCTTCATTTCATTCGCCGGCCAAGGGCACGCCGCACAATCGCATGGGCGTGGCGCGCTGGCTGCTGCAGCCGGACAACCCGCTGACAGCGCGCGTGGCGGTGAACCGGTTCTGGGCGCAGCTGTTCGGCCGAGGCCTGCTCGACACGGAGGAGGATTTCGGAACGCAGGGAAACATCCCCGACCATCCGGAGTTGCTCGACTGGCTGGCGGTGGAGTTTCGCGACGGCGCTTGGGACGTGAAGCAACTGCTCAAGACGATGGTGCTGTCGGCGACGTACCGGCAGTCGGCCAAGGTGCGGGGCAGCTTGGCCAAGCGCGACCCGCGCAACATCGGGCTGGGCCGAGGGCCGCGATTCCGTCTCGAGGCGGAGATGGTGCGAGACCAGGCGCTGGCGTTGAGCGGTTTGCAAAGCGTAAAGATGCACGGGCCTTCCGTCTATCCGCCGCAGCCACCGAACCTGTGGCAGGCGGCGTTCAACGGCCAGCGCAACTGGGCGACCAGCAAGGGCGAGGATCGGTATCGGCGCGGCTTTTACACCTTCCTGCGGCGAACAGTGCCCTATCCGTCGATGGCCACGTTCGACGCCCCGAGCCGGGAGATTTGCACCGTGCGGCGCATACGGACCAACACGCCGCTGCAGTCGTTCGTGACGCTGAATGACGAGGTGTACGTCGAGTTCGCCCAGGCGCTGGCGCACCGGATCTTTGCCGAGGGCGGCGACTCGACGGCGGACCGGCTGAAGTTTGCCCTGCGGCTCACCCTGGCCAAGCCGGTAGAGGCTAGTGGCTTGGCGGCATTGACGGAACTATTTAACGGTGAACTGGCCCACTTCCGCAATGAGCCGGGAGCCGCGAAGGAACTTTTTGGCAAAACGGTTCCCGTGCCGGACGGGGCGGAGTTGCCGGAGATGGCGGCGTTGACTGTCGTGGCCAATGTGCTGTTGAATCTGGACGCCCTCTTGATGAAGGGCTGATGATGGCTTAGCTTTCCCGAAATGAATCTGCATGACGCACAGGCACAGTTCATCACTCGGCGGCATTTTTTGAGGCGCTGCCAGGTGGGGCTTGGCTCGCTGGCGCTCGGCTCGCTGATGGGCAGGGCGGGTGCGGCGAATCCGCTGGATTCGCGCGTGCCGCGGGCGGCTGGCAAGGTCAAGAACGTTATCTATCTGCACATGGCCGGTTCGCCCCCGCAGTTGGATTTATTCGACTACAAGCCGAAGCTCAACGAGTTAAACATGAAGCCGTGTCCCAAGGAATTCATCGAGGGCCGCCGGCTGCCGTTCATCAAGGGGCACCCCAAGCTGCTGGGCTCGCCGCACACTTTCAGCCGGCACGGGCAGAACGGGCAGTGGTTCAGCAACATGTATCCCACGCTGCCCCGCATGGCGGACGACCTCACGTTCGTGAAGTCGATGCACACCGACCAGTTCAACCACGCGCCCGCGCAGATGCTACTCTACACCGGCTCACCCCGCAACGGCTCGGCATCAATGGGGTCGTGGATCACCTACGGTCTCGGATCCGAGAACGCGAACCTGCCCGGCTTCGTGGTGCTGATTTCCAGCGGCACCGATCCGTCCGGCGGCAAGAGCCTCTGGGGAAGCGGCTATCTGCCGTCGGTGTTCCAGGGCGTGCAGTGCCGCAGCACCGGCGACCCGATCCTGTACGTCTCCAACCCGAAAGGCATGAGCCGAGACGTGCGCCGCCGTAGCCTGGACGCGCTCCGGAAACTCAACGAACAGGAGTACCGCGAGATCGGCGACCCCGAGACGTTGACGCGCATCAACCAGTTCGAATTGGCGTATCGCATGCAGATCAGCGTGCCGGAGGTGATGGACATCGGCCGCGAATCGCAGGCCACGCTCGAGCAGTACGGCGCGCAACCCGGTAAAGCGTCCTTCGCCAACAACTGCCTGCTTGCCCGCCGTTTGGTGGAGCAGGGAGTGCGCTACGTGCAGTTGTTCGATTGGGGATGGGACTTTCACGGCACCGGCGCCAGCAACGACCTTGTGAAGGAACTGCCGAGGAAGTGCGCCTCGAACGACAAATCGGTCACGGCATTGCTTCAGGATCTCAAGCAGCGCGGGTTGCTCGACGAGACACTCGTGGTTTGGGGCGGTGAATTCGGCCGCACCTCGATGAACGAGGAGCGCAACGGCTCCAAGTTCCTCGGCCGCGATCATCATCCGGACTGCTTCACCGTCTGGATGGCCGGCGGCGGTCTGCGGCACGGCATCACCTACGGTGAGACGGACGAACTGGGCTACACCGTGGCCAGGGATCCGGTGCATGTGCATGATCTGCAGGCGACGATCCTGCACCTGCTGGGGCTCGATCCGTTCAACTTCAGCTACCGCTACCAGGGGCTGGATCAACGCCTCATTGGACCTGAGGACACACCGAAAATCGTCGACGGCATTCTGGCCTGAGCGAGCGCTTGGCCAAGCTCAGGCGAAGCGATCTTCCTTGAACGGGTCGGCGGTGTTCGAGTAGCCGCGCTGCTCCCAGAAGCCAAGCTTGTCGTGGTCGCGGAAGATGATTTCCCTGATGAACTTGGCTCCCTTCCACGCATAGAGCTTGGGGATGATCATGCGCGCCGGGCCGCCGTGCTCCGGTGTCAACGGCTTGCCGTTCCAGGAATGGGCGATCATCACGTCGTCATCCATGCATGCGTCGAGGGCCGTGTTGGTCGTGTAGTCGTCGCAACCGATGAAAAAGAGATGCGAGGCGCCTGGGTTGGGCTTGACGAGATCGGCCAGGGTGAAAAAGGCGACGCCCTCGAATTCCATGTCGAACTGGCTCCAGGTCGTGACGCAGTGAAAGTCGCTCACGTCGCGAAACTGCGGCAGCGCCATGAACTGTTCCCAGTTGAGCGTGACCGGGTTTTCAACTTCGCCGTGAATTTTCAGCGACCAATCATCGAGGAAAATTTCCGGGTGAACGCCGAGGTCGAGCACGGGAAAGTTGCTGACCTCGTGCTGGCCGGCGGGGAGTCGTCCGGTATGCGGTCGCTTCGGTTGTTTTTTGCCGGACATTTTTTGTGCCCAGCGTTCCTTTCGCCGCACGTAGTCTTCCTTCATTGCGCGGCGACTTCGGCCGGCTTGGCCAAGGGCAGTTTGTAACAGGCGGCCTCTCGGTGATTGCGCACGAGCAGATACTCGCCGGTGAGCGCGGGCGGGTTCCATGTCTTGCCGTCGAGCGCGGTGAACCTGGTCAGCTCGACCTGTTTTTCCGGGTTTGCCTCAAGCAAAATGACTTCGCCATTTTCCGCCATGACGAGGATGTGGTTGGCGCGAAACAGAATTTGCCCGTGCCCGTATCGTCCGTCCTTCCATTTTCGACGACCGCGCCCGGTGTCGATGCAGGCAAAGATGCCGTCATCGAGCCCGAAAACGTGGCCGTTGTGGAAAATCAAATTCGTGAACTTGGCCTTCATCCGGTTCGACTTCCAAAGTTCCCTCGCGGCAAAACTTCCGTTCTCAAAATCGACTTGAACCAGTTTGCTGCCCTTGCCGTAGCCGAGGCTGAGCAGGATTCTATTGTCCGGCAGAGTGACGGGCATCGACACGTGCGGGTAGGGGACGTTCCAGTCAAACTCCCAACGGATCGAGCCGTCCTTGGGCGAGTGGGCGGCCAAGCCGTCCTGGTTGAAGATGACGACTTGGGTTTCGCCGTGCAGCTTGGCCAGGCGCGCGGAACTGTAGCCGGCTCGGCTGCTGCCGCCGGCCCAGGCCGGTTCGCCGGTGGCTGTGTTGTAGGCGAGGAGTGAGCGTCCATTTTCACCTCCGGCGCTGACGACAACGTTGTCATCCACCATCAGCGGTGAACTGGCGTAGCCCCATTCCTTTGATTTGTTGCGATTGGCGGACAACCCGCTTTGGTCAACCGGATCGTCGAGCTTCAGTCCGGCGTCGGCGGCGATGTTGCGCCGCCAGACCGGTTTGCCGGTGGCCAGTTTCAGGCAGTTCAATGTGCCGGTGGCGCCGAGTGTGTACACCATGCCGTTGTGAATCGTCGGCGTAGCGCGCGGTCCTTCACCGGCGATGGCGGTCTTGTATTGTCCGGGATCGGTATGCAGCCAAAGCACGGAGCCAGTTTGCACGTTGTAGCAGACAACTGCTTCGTTTTCGTCGCGTTGCTCCTGTGTGACCGCACGATGACCTGCAACTGCGAAACCGGACCAAGCCGGACCGATCGGCTGCCGCCAAAGTGTCTCGGGTGGCTGCGTGGTCCAGTCGGTTGCCAGGCCGGGGCCGGGCACTTTGCAGTCACGGCTTGGCCCGAGGAACTGCGGAAACGACAGCTTGGCCAAGGGATGAGCGTCTGGCTCGGCGCCTGGCTTGGGTGCTTGGCTTTCGGCCGTGGGCAGGGTGCGCTTGGCCCAGCGCCACTCGTAGAGGGGCATCATGTTTCCGCTGAACTGGCTGAAGCGGAAGCAGGCGGAAAACAGGACGGCCACGCCAACCAAGCCGCCGAAAATGACCAACCGGGTGCGCTTGGCCAAGCGGGAGAAAAAGAGCACCCACGTCACCATCAGTATTGATGCAAGCGCGGTGGCGCTGAGGATTGCGAGCACCCGATTTGCCTGATCCTCGGAGGCGCTCGACCAAATCAAAGCCACAGCAAAGGCAAATCCGCCTACAATCATGACGGCTGGCCACCAGCGTGTTGGCTTTGGTTTGGTTGTTTTTGGGGCTGTCTCCATTACGAATCCGCCGCGACTTTACAGACATCAGAGCGTGGGCCAAGCCAATGAAAATAAAAGAGTTATCGTCAGTTTTGGGCATAATTTCCGGGATTAGGCACATTAGTTGCTATTGATATCCCGGTTTTTTGTAGGTTTTAAAGGGTAATTATGGAATTGGCCTTATCAGGTTTGGCATCGGGATTCGACTGGAAATCAGTCGTGGACCAGTTGGTCAATGTGGAGCGTGCTCCACAGCGGCGTGCCAAGCGTCAGCAATACGAGGTTCAAGAGAAAAACCGGATCCTGGGCCTGCTGAAGGATGAGCTGACTTCGCTTCAAACCAAGTCGAAGACGCTCAAGCACAGCGATCTTTACCGATCTCGAAAGTCGTCCGTGTCGGATGGCACGATTGGTTCCTCCTCGGTTTCTGCGGGAGCGGCGCTGGGAAGTTACAATTTTGAGTTTTTCCAGAAGGCCACCACGGGAGTCCAGAAAGGGGGGGCGGATGCGGGCCGATCGGTGGATACATCCGCCGTTGTCGCCAGCAACGGTTTTGGCGTGGGGATCAGCACCGGGACGTTCACCATCAATGACGACGTCATCACGGTGGAAACCGCTGACACGTTGACGACGATTTTCACCAAGGTGACGACGGCCGACTCGGACTTTTCGATCTCCTACGATTCATCAACGGACAAAATCACGCTCAGTTCCAGCTCGGGGAAGACGCTGTTGCTGGGGAGTTCCAAC
>QOAX01000282.1 GCA_003972865.1 Verrucomicrobiota bacterium
CTGAAATCTCGCCGAGAACGTCATCAATAGGAAGGGATGCAGAATCAGGCACTTTCTGACTTTCATTCCGGCTGAATGTGCGATCTCACCTAATCGGCGCCGCTTGGGCTGTCCAACAGAGAAACCACGTTGCAAACATAAGAACAGACTCTAGGGTCTGAACGAAGTTGTGTTGAGGGGTAAGGTCATGAAAGCCTGGACAGAAATCACACTGTGGAAACGAGTCATGGCGGGCCTTGTGCTTGGCCTCGCGATTGGTCTGATCATGCGGTATGGCCTGGGCGCAGAAACCGCGAGCTCCATTGGCGAAACCTGGTTCAAGCCCTTCGGCGATGGCTTTGTGCGCCTCATCAAAATGCTTGTGGTTCCGCTGATTTTCACCACGCTTTTTGCCGGTGTGCCGTTGATCAGCAGGTCGTCGGCGTCCACCCCGCTGACCGGCATGCTGAACTCCACCTCGACCGTGTCCAGCGACTTCACCGTCAACCCGGCCGGCGGGTTGGTTCGCCTCACGTGCGGCGGGTTGTCGTCGGCATGTGAGTACTTCCAGCGATTGCCGTTGCCGGTTTCCTGGAACGTGTTGGGGGTCTGCGCCTGGTCGGTGATGCCGTGAGCCTTCGCCCACGTGATGCGCACCTTGCCCTGGGGCAGGCCGGCGAGTTGAAACACCCACGTCCGGCCGCTGCCCTCGACCGACTGCGCCGGTTTGCCGTTGGCCAGCAGGTCGGTTGCATCAACGCCGTTGACCGGCTCGGTGAAGGTGACGCTGACCTGGCCGAGATCCGAGGCCAGTCCAGGCGGCGGGTCGACCGTCGCCACTTTTGGCGGGACACTCTCGACCGACACCGCCGTGAGGCGGGCATCGAACAACGCGTCCGGGCTGGTGCGCCGCTGGTTGAGCACGATCACCGCGATCGTGTTTTCGCCATCAACCAAAATCTCGCCCAGATTCTTCAGCGCATAGTTGCGGAAGCGCAGCGGCTCAGATGCCGCCTTGGAGGCGGCCGAGCTGTACCTGGGCTTTTCAATCTCGACGTTGTGCCGCGCCACCTCGGTCCCGTTGATGTAGGCCACAAACCCGTCGTCCACCTTGGCCCGGAGCGTCATCGAGGTGATCGTGTCCGGGTCGGGGGCGTCGAATTTGCGCCGGAGAAAAAACGAGTTGTAGCGGCTCTTCATGTCCTCCAGCTCGGTGCCGCCGTTGACATTCTCGCCGTAGAATACCGGGGTCGGGGCGGTCTCCCATTCCGAGTCGTCATGGTCCGGCTTGAGCCAGGCCCAGTAATCCGGGCGGGTGGGGGTCTTTTTGCCGCGCCACAGTTTCCAGGTTGCCCCGTAGTCAAGGAGCGTCACCGCCTGGCCAAGCGGGGCGGCGAGCAGCAGGGCCAGCGGCAACAGCCACAGGCGCGCGAAACCGCGCGCGGGGCATCGCCGCCGGAATGCGGGCATACTGGTCATGTGCCGGGAACGTACCGAAGATGGCGCAGTTTTCAATGCTGCAACTGCACGATTGCAATCATGCCCGGGCGTGCTTAGCTTCCGCCGGAGCAAAAAACGACGATGCGACTTGCCGCAACCATGGCCGCCGTGCTGGTGTCGGGCGCGCTTGGCCAGGCGGAACAGCCGGAACAAGCCAGGCAGTGGCCGTTCACGCCGCTTGGCCAGGTGGTTCCACCGGAGGTGACGAACACCAACTGGGTCAGCAATCCGGTGGACGCGTTCATCCTCTCCAGACTCGAGGCCAAGGGCATCGAGCCCGCGCGCCTGGTCAAGCGCCGCACGCTGATCCGCCGGTTGTATTTTGATCTGCTTGGGCTGCCTCCCGAGCCGGACGTCGCCGACGCTTTCGTCAACGATCGCAGTCCGCTTGCCTACGAACGCCTGGTGGATCGGCTGCTCAACGATCCGCGTTACGGCGAACGCTGGGCGCGCTACTGGCTCGACCTCGCACGCTACGCCGACACTGCCGGCTACGAGGGCGACCCCGACATGCCGCACGCGTGGCGCTACCGCGACTACGTCATCGACTCGCTCAACCGCGACAAGCCGTACGACCTGTTCATTAGGGAGCAGATCGCCGGCGACGAGTTCAACGAGATCATGGGCGCGGGCGAGCTGCCCGGCATGAATGCCGAGCGCACCGTCGCGCTGACGTTTTTGCGGCTCGCGCCGTTCACCGAGCCGCGCGGCGATCGGTCGCGCCACGAGCTGCTCAACGAGATGACCTCGACGGTCAGCTCGGTTTTTATCGGGCTCACCATGGGCTGTGCGCAGTGCCACGATCACAAGCATGACGCCATCTCGATCGACGACTTCTACCGCATGCAGGCGTTCTTCTCGACGGTGCAGCTTCCGCCGCCCGAGCGCGGCGACGGCTTCCAGATCGGCGGTCCGATGACGGCCGGTTTTTATCGGCCGCATGAGCCGTCACTCATCGAGTCCACGCGCAAAATACTGGAGCGCGAAGTCGGCGAAGCGAAGCAGCAGTTGCCCGAACTGACGAGGCAACTTGAGTCGCGCATCGGCAAACTCAACGCTGGTTTCGGCTTGCAGGCGTACGGTGGCGGCCTGGCCAACGACTACGTTTTCGACACGGCAAATGTCAGCGATGGCAGGCTGCACTTCGCGGTGGCGACGGCGAACGGCCGAGAGTGGTCGTTCTTCACCGATGGCAAGTTGGCCAGGGAGTTGAACAAGAAAAGCGGCGGCAACAACGGCAAGTGGTACGCCGACATTGTGAAGCCGGAGTTCATCAGCATCGGCGACTACACCGAGGGAACCGGCCAGCCCAGGGATTCCGGCCATAAGGGCGCGTTCGCCGAGGTGCTGATTTACGGCCGTCCCCTGGCTAGGGGCGAAGTCGCCGCGTTCTCCGCCTACGTCAAGACCAAGTACAGCGGCCAGGGGAGCACGCCTGCGCCGCCAACCGATGGGTTGCGCTTCTGGCTCGACGCTGCGGACCTCGACGCCAACGCCGAGACCCCGAATCCCGCCGACGGCTCCCGTGTCGGTGCCTGGGTGGATAAAGTGACGAAGACCACGCTTGGCCAGGCTGAAGTCAGCCGGCAGCCGACGCTCTCGCGCCTTGGCCAAGCGCCGGCACTGATATTTGACAAGAGTTTCCTCAAGGCTGGCATCGCGCGGGGCGGGGCGGCGAGATTCCTCGACGACCAGGCCGGCTCGATCGTCGTGATTTTCTCCGCCGAGCACACCGGCGAAGGATACGGCTTCGAGGTTGGTGGCGGCGGTGCGATGCTCGGCACATTCATCAACCCCGCCGCGGCGAGCGGTCGCAAACTGCGCGACACCATTTACGACCACACCAACGACCTGTTCACCAAGAACGAGCGAGATCTGTTTTACCGGCTGGAAAACCGCGGGCGCTTCGTGAAGCAGCACCTCAAGCGGCTCAAACCGGTCGCCATGTCGTTGCGCCACTCGTTCGGGCCGCCGTATGAGCCGGGTGTGCCGGTCACCACTGTCAAGTTGCGCGGCGAATACGACAACCACGGCGCGGTGGTGAAGGCCGGTTTCCCGAGCATCGTCACAGGCCACAAGAAACCGGCGGCCATCCGGCTCGACCCGTTCAAGCGCTGGCCGACCCGCAGCCGGCGCATGGCCCTGGCCAAGTGGATCGCCAGCCGGGACAACCCGCTTACCGCGCGCGTGATGATGAACCGCCTGTGGTACCGCCACTTCGGCCGCGGCATCGTCAGGACGCCGAGCGACTTTGGCAAACTCAGCGGCGGCGCGACGCATCCCCGGCTGCTCGACTGGCTGGCCGGGCGCTTTATCGACAGCGGCTGGAGCCTCAAGGCGATGCACCGGCTGCTTGTCACCTCCAGCACCTATCGCCAGTCGTCATTGGTGGAAAATGCAGCGGCCGAGACGGTCGATCCGCTGAACGATTTGTGGTGGCGCTACGAACAACGTCGGCTCGACGCCGAGGCGATCCGCGACAGCGTGCTGGCGGCGAGCGGCCGGTTGAACCCGGAACTGTACGGCCTGCCGATCTTCCCGCCGTTGCCGGGCGACATCGCTGAGACGGTGAAATACTCCGAGAACAAGTGGGACACCCAGCTCGACCACACCGGCCGCAAGCGCAGCATTTACATTTACCAGCAGCGCACGCTGAACATGCCGTTCATGCAGGTGTTCGACTCGACCGTGTGCGACGAGTCGCGGCCGCGCCGCCGCACCTCCGTCACGCCGCTGCAGGCGTTGTCGCTATTCAACGGCGACTTCGTGAACGAGGAAGCCGCCGCCCTGGCCAGGCGCATCCGGCGTGAGGCCGGCGGGGGGATCGGGGAGCAGGTTCGCTTGGCCTATCGCCTGGCATTCTCCCGTTCGCCAACACCGGAGGAAGCCGGGCACTTCGCTAAATTTCTTGGCCAGGCGGAAAACACAGGCGACGCCCTCACCGGTTTCTGCCGTGTTCTCCTCAACACCAACGAGTTCGTCTACATTGACTGATCCGGGGCGGATGAAAGTGGCTTGACTTCGCCGGGTTGAATACCGAGCCTCCCGCCGGTTTTAACCAAGGAAGAATATCATGGCATTTGTAGTAACAGGAGCATGCGTTGATTGTGTTTACACCAGTTGCGTGGAGGTGTGCCCGGTGGAGGCCTTCCACGAGACGCCGGATCGCCTGCTGATCAACCCCGACACCTGCATTGACTGTGATGCCTGCGTGCCGGAGTGCCCGGTGGAGGCCATTTATTCGGAGGACGATGTGCCGGACGACCAGCAGGAGTGGATCGACCTCAACAAGGAAGCCGAGAACCACCCGGTCATACCCAACTCCAAGGATCCCCTCAAGGGGCCGAAGTGCGTGAACCCCAACGCCGCCTGAGCCCGCCTGGCCGAGTGGTTTTCATTTGCCGTGGACGGCCTTCTCGACTTTAAAGACCGGATCCTGAATCGCGTTCTGCCATTGGGTGAGACGCCCTTGGAGTTTCTCCCGGACCTGCCGGAACTCCGGGTTCCGGTAAAGATTGCGGGTTTCCCCGGGATCGTTCTCGAGGTCGTATAATTCGTCCATCATCAGCGGGAGATGGAACCGCACGAGCTTCCATCGGTCGGTGCGGATCATCCGCATGAGGGCGAAGCCGTTCCGTTCAACGTCCAATTGCCCGAACAGCGCGTCGCGCCAGGGCACCGTCCGGTCGCGTAGCAGGGGCGTCATGTCCAGCCCCTCGAGAGCAAGATCCGCCGGACGCGGCACCTCCAGCATCCCGAGCAGCGTGGGAAACCAGTCGAGATTGGACACAGTTTGAGATATTCGCGTACCGGGCTTGACGACGCCGGGCCAGCGAACCAGCAGGGGAACCCGGATGGAATCGTCGAACATGTTCATGCGCCGGGGACCGAAGCCGCCGCCGGCATAGTAAGTGGCGGTTCCCTTTCCGATCAGGTTCCGGTGCCCCATCATGAACCCATGGTCGCTGGTGAAGATCACGATCGTCCGGTCATCCAGCCCCTGGGTTTTCAGGCTTTGCAGAATGCGTCCCAGGTTGCGGTCGGCGGTGCGGACCAGGCCGAGGTAATTCCGCGTGAAGGTGCGAAGGCGTTCCTCCCCGTCCCCAAAATCCGACCGGGCGGACGGCAGCGTCAACTCGACGCCCTCGAGCGGCTTCAGGTCTTCCTGCGGCACCTTGTTCCATGGCGAATGCGGGACTTGCGTCGCCAGGACCAGGGCGAAAGGCCGCTCCCGGTTCCGTTCGATGAACTGGATCGCCTTGTCCGTGAACACATCCGTCATGAACCGGTCGTAGGTTTGCTTCTCGCCGTTTTCCTGAAGCACCGGGTTGGCAAGGTCGAGTACGCCGGCCAGGTACGGTCCGAAATAGTAGTCAAATCCATGGAGCGTGGGGTGATGCTCCTTTTGCACGCCCAGATGCCACTTGCCCACCAGGGCGGTGGCGTAACCGTTTTCCTGAAGCAGCTCCGGCCAGGTCACGGTTCCGGAATCGAGTCCCCTGCGGATTTCCCGCTCGTAATCCTTCGGCGGCAGCCACCCCTTCATCAGCGACCAGTACAACACGTCGGAGATGCCGGCCTGTGTCGGGTACAAGCCGGTCAGGAAGCTCGCGCGACTGGGGGAACAGAGGGGCGTGACAGTGAATGCGTTCGTGAACAAGGCCCCCTCGCGCGCCAACCGGTCCATGTTGGGGGTCGGGCATTGGCGGTTGCCGTAGGCGCCCATCGTCCAGGCGCCCTGATCGTCCGTCATGACCAGGACGACGTTCCATCGCTTGGGCGAGGCGTCCCCGGCCGGAGCCGTCGGCAGCCCGGAAGCCGGGTCCATCCCGAGCAGGCCCACCAGGCAGCCAACGCGCAGGAATGAATTCGCCGTTGCCATCACCTTGGCCTTCCCACGGCCGCGGCTGTGACCTGAAATGGTTTCATGCGGTGGAACTACTCAGTTGGCAGACGATACAGGACACATCCAAGCCAACCGACCAGCACGAGATAGAACATACCAAACCCGCGGGCAACGGGAAACTGCCGTGCCATCCGGGGGAATGTCCTGGCGTACCAGTTGCCGCCGTTTGTCCACGCGAAACCGTTGTAAACAATGGAGTCCAGCAACACCAAGCCCCACAGGGCCGTTTCCAAGTTGAGCGTCATGCGACGACAGTGATGGGACTTGGCCGGCGGTTCAAACACAATCGGATCACCCTGCGACCACCTGCGATTCCGGTCGGTGGCCGGTTGAGGGGTGGCTGGCGGTTGTTTTTTCTTCTCGAATTTGCGCGATAGGGTGCTAGGTTTTCGGCGTTCAGATGAGTGTGAGCGCTTGGCCAAACCGCAGGGAGTTCCTCTCCCGTGCATGGAACGGCATTGGGGCGCTTGGCTTGGGCGGCGTGTTGGTGGACGACCTCCGCGCCGGCGTTGGCCAGGCGAATCCGTTTGCCGCGCGGCAGACGCATCTCGCGCGCAAGGCGAAGAACTGCATCTTCCTGTTCATGCAGGGCGGCGTAAGCCAGATGGACTCGTTCGAGTACAAGCCCAGACTGCGCGAGTTGCACGGCAAGCCGCTTTCCCGCATCCCCGAGATCTCCGGCGAACTGCAGGGGCGCCTCTCGTTCCCGCACGTCACCATCGGCAGCCCGTTTGAGTTCGCGCAGCACGGCCAGAGCGGCCGCTGGATGTCCGACCGCTTTCCGCACCTGGCCGGGCACGCCGACGAACTGGCGTTCATCCACGGCATCAAGACCGACAACCAGAACCACGGGCCATCGACGCTGCATGTGAACACCGGCAGCCAGTTCCCCGGCAGCCCGTCGGTCGGCTCGTGGGTGAGCTACGGCCTGGGCAGCGGCAACCAAAACATGCCCGGATACGTGGTGATACAGGACCCGCGCGGCGCACCGGTCAACGGGGCGGCCATCTGGAGCAACGGCTATCTGCCGGCGGCGTACCAGGGAACACTTTTGCGGCCAAGCGGCACGCCGATTCTGAACCTCGATTCGCCCAAGGGCATCGGCCGCATCCGGCAGCGCCGCGAGATGGACGCGCTGCAGTGGCTCAACCGCCGCCACTTGGCCAAGCGCGGCGGCGACAGCGAACTCGAGGCGCGCATCAGCGCGTACGAGCTGGCGTTTCGCATGCAGACCGAGGCGCCGGATCTGATGGACATCAGCAGCGAGCCGCGGCACATCCGCGACCTGTACGGCTTGGACAACGGCACCACCGCCGGCTTCGGCCGCCAATGCCTGCTGGCGCGGCGCATGGTCGAGAGCGGCGTGCGCCACACGCTGCTCGTGCATGGCGTGCAGATCACTTCCTCGAGTTGGGATGATCACGGCGACGTGAAGGGTGGCATGATCCGTCATTGCTCCGAGGTCGATCGTCCCGTCGCCGGCCTGCTGGCCGACCTCAAGCAGCGCGGCCTGCTCGACGAGACGTTGGTCGTATGGGCCTCAGAGATGGGTCGCACACCGTTCAGGAACGGCGGCATGTCAGGGAACCCCGGCCGCGAGCACAACTCGTGGGCGCTGACCATGTGGATGGCCGGCGGCGATGTGAAAGGCGGCACCACCGCCGGCGCAACCGACGAGTTCAGCCTGCGCGGCATCGGTGACACCATCCATGTTCGCGACGTGCACGCGACCATCCTCGACCTCATGGGACTCGACCAGGAGGCGGTCAACTACCAGCACGCCGGCCGCATCCGCAAGCTGACCGACATCGGCGGCCGCGTGCTCAAGGAGATCGTCGCCTGAAGCGACGCGGCTGTCCGGGGCAGAGCGGCCTCAGCCATTCTTTCGAATAAAAAATAATTTACAATATAATAAATAAACAATATAATTCATCGCATGAATCCGACGGTAGGGTTGATTCGTAGGTTACTGATCATAAATATTTTGGCCATTCTCATCGTGGGGATGGTCTTTCAGGGTACCGAGGAATGTGTTCCCTGCTACTGACTGAATGATGCGGTGGCACCTGGCGTGGAGGATTTCCTGAAGGGCCGAGGCGGACTGCGGGCCAAGGTCATCGAGGG
Source organism: Verrucomicrobiota bacterium (assembly GCA_003972865.1). Classification (GTDB taxonomy): domain Bacteria; phylum Verrucomicrobiota; class Verrucomicrobiia; order Limisphaerales; family UBA1096; genus UBA1096. The sequence goes on from QOAX01000282.1 coordinate 8,510, forward strand.
CGGCACACTGGAGGTCGGGCAGGGGATGATCGAGGTACTCCATTCAGAATAGCCTGTTGCCTTCCTCCCGCGTGGGCTAGGGTGCACCGATGCAAAGGTTTACGCCAGTGGTATTGGCGGGGTTGGTCGTCGCGTGTGGCACGAAGCCGGCGGGAGCGGCACCCCTTGGCACCCCGGGCTTGGCAGCGCGGTATTCTTATGCCGGCGATGGCCAACTCCCCGGATCCGTGGTGAAAGCCTTCACGATTGCGCTTGGCCAAGCGGAAGAGGATGGGGACACGACGCGTCAATGGCTGCGGTTGAGCGCAGAGAAGGTCAATGGCGAATCGTTCCGGGTGTGGGCGCTTGGCTCCACCTACCCGGCGAGAACCGAAACGGCGGCACGCAAAACCGTGTCACGTTATCTGCTTCAAGTGGGGTCGGGCCAACCGCTCGAATACCGCAATCGATTCACCGGCGCGGCAGTGCTTCCAAAACTGGGTGCGTGGGAGCACCTGTTTCCAAGGCAGACGACGGATGCGGCGGAGGGCATGTTCCACGCCCAAACCCAGTATCTTGGTCATCGTTACCGGCGTCTGGCGGCGGCGGAGGAGGGAAACGTTTTTTCGCCCCCGGAGGCGAAGGTGATCGAGTTGTTGCCGGACCTGCTCATTGGTGTTCCCCACGCGACCAAGCAGAAGGACCAGACACGGCTCTTTGATGAGTCAGACTACGAGTTGATTCCACTAACCCAGGCGGACTACGAACTGATGCTCGAGTCCGGGATGACATGCCTGTACGTCAGGCCGGAGATGGCGGACTGGGCAAAGACCCGGGATGTGTTTTATTGGGGGCCCGGTGGCGGGGACTTAAGTTATCCGGAATGTCTTTACCGCAGCAACTACCTTGGGCCGGCTTTGTTTCTCGACGAACCGGCGGTGGTCACCCGCGACCACCGGATACGCCCCCGCCTGCGAACGGACCCGGCTTATCGAAAGGCGATCACGCCGCAGCTTGCGCTGGACGAACTCCGGGAGCATTTCCACAAGAAAAAAACCGCGGGCACGCCCACGGTATTGCTGCGGGACTTGGCCAAGCGGCCGGACGTGGACACGGGCGGGATGCATTTTCTGCAGCGCAACATTTACAGTTGGGAAACCATGGTCAGCACGGCCGGTTATCAATTGTCCGAGGGCGGTGCCGCCCCGCCCGCCTCGATGGTCTGGGAACCGCCCGGGCGCGTGGGAACCCGCCGAACCCTGCCCGAGATGAACATGACCTACGGCTGCCAGATTCCCGTGGACAGTCCAAAAAACTTCGCCTCCATCATTTACGGTTTCCTCCGGGGCGCCGCCCGGGCCACAAGCCGGGACTGGGGGATGAGCATCTACGGAGCGGTGGACCGGACGGACGCCTTCTGGTTTCAGACACATGCACACGACCTTGGGGCACGACTTTTCTTTTTCTGGGACAGTCATAAGCTGGCCTGTGTGCCCTTCAACGAATGCCTTGCTTTGGCGCGCAACCTTCGGGCGCATGCAGAGAGCCATCCGCGCCGTGACTTGGTCCGCCTCAAGCGTGCAGCCGAGGTGCTCATCCTGCTGCCTCCCGGCTACAACCTTGGCCATGTGCACATGGGCAAGGGCAGCTTATGGGGAGTGGGCGAACTGAACCTTGAGCGGCGCAACCGGGAAGGGGTCAAGTACCGGATCGTGATGGGGAATTTCTTCACAGAGATCGAGCGCTGTCTCCGGCTGGGAGTGGCTTTCGACCTTTTGTGGGATCTGGACAACCTTCAACCTTCCGGTTACCGCGAAGTGGTTCGCATCCGGGAGGATGGCCGGGTGGAAGTACGGGCCGGGGAACAAAAAGTGGTCCTCGACAAGGCACGGATGCCGGCCCGGCCCGGTGGCACGCCGCCAAGGCTGGCCATGTCCGTGTCCCCGGCAAATACCCCGGCACCTCTGACAATGACGGCGAGCGCCACGATTACCGAGGGCGACGCGGCGATTTATTACACCTTGGGCGCCAATCCGAAGGGGGTGTATCGGAACGTGATGGCGGCCTGGGAACTCTACGGGCCGGAGAATGAGGATTACCGGTTCCTGCGCTGGGAAAGCGAGGCCGCGCGCATTCACCGTGGGGCCGGCACCACCACGGTGGAAATTGGCTTCAAGGTGGAAACCCCCGGTCGCTACCGGTTGCGGACAGCCACGGTGGACTTGGCGGGTCGGACAGCAGAGGCTTGGAAGGGTTTTACCGTCGAACCCGTGCAGACTCCATGACTCCGCCGTGTTTCGTTCCTGAGGTATGATCAAGCTCGACCATGTTGCCGTTGGGGTGTCGAACCTTGACGCTGCCATCGACTTTTATGAGCAGAAAATCGGGCTGAAATTTCTGTTCAAAAAAGTGGACGAGGCCCACGGTGAAGCCTTCGCCTATCTCGAGATGAAGGGGGCGCGCCTCGAGTTGCTCCAGCCATTGCGCTTGGCTAAGCGGCCCGCCGCCGATAAGCAATCGTTTTGCCCGCACCTGGCTTTTGCGTCGGATGACATTCAGGACACGCAGCAGCGCTTGCAGGAAAAACAAGTAACCCTCCTGAAGGGGCCGATGGAGATCCCGGGCATGGTTCGCTGGCTGTACGCCGCTGACCCGGACGGCAATGTGCTGGAGTTTGTGCAGTGGCTGCAACCGGAGAAACCGGTCAATCAGACTTGAGTTGATTTAGCTGCAGGATGCCGTGGCGGATCCGCCCCCCGCGCGGGCCTTTGCAGGTGTAGGTGATGTGAACCGCGCCATCCGCAGACTGGATGACGGATGGGTAGCTGAATGAGGTGGCGCCGTCGTCCCGCGGCTCGAGCCGGCGCTTCAGCGGCCAGGTTTTGCCCTCGTCCGTGGAAAGGGCAACGGTGAGGTTATCGCGTGACCTGGTGGAGTCGTTGTAAACGATCAACCAGCGTCCGTCGCGCAGCACAGTCACCTCAAGGCTCGAGCCGGGGTTGGGGAGGGTGGTGTCCAGCGCCGCGCTCCATGTCTCGCCGTTGTCGCGGGAGAGGCTGGCCATCACCCGGAACGGCGGTGGGCCGGAGTCGCGGCAGAACGCGACGATCGTCCCGTCGCGCCGCCTGGCTAGGCTGGGCTGGATGGGGCCAAGGCCGATGATCGGCCGGCTGGCCCGCCACGTGTCGCCGATGTCGTCGGAGATGGCCACGAGCGAGGCGTTGAATCCATCCGAGTAAAGCGGGAGCAAGATTCGACCGCCTGGCAGGGTCAGCGGGTGGGTGCGGGGCATCCATCCGGTCTGGCGCTTGAACGGGTCGCGGGCGGCTTTCAGCAGCAGGTCCTCATAAGGCCGGGCGTATTCGGCCCACATTTCCGTGTTGAGTTTGATCTCGCCGAAGCGCTGTTCCATCGTCTGGGCGAACCCAGGTCCCGGCTTGAGTTGCACGACATCCTGCCACGACCACCTGGGCGGCCCCTGACCCTGGTAATCCTCCGCACGCTTGACTTTCAGCAGACTGCATTCCCAGCGATGCGCCAGCACCGAGACCCAGAACAACCGGAGGCGTCCCTTGGGATCGATGTGCAGGATGGGGTTGCAGTCGGGGAAGCCCGGCGTGTCGGCCATCTCGAAAACCGGGCTCCAGCGCTTGGCCCCTTTTTTCAGGCGGGCGCCCTGCACGAGCACGTCATCCGCCGTGCGCTCGCCGGAGCCGTGATACCAGCAGGCCAACAGGTCGCCGTTGGGGCACTGCACGATACTGCTGGAGTGGGTGTGCTTTTTGCCGGGCGGAAAAATGTCGGTGGCGGAGAAGAGGGGCGCGGCCTTGGCCAAGGGGAGAACACTCAACGAAGCCAACAACGCAAACAAACCAAGCCGGGACAAATTCATGGGGGGATCAGGGGATGGGGGTGGGCTGGTTGGTCAGGTGGCGCTGGATGCGGCGCAGGTCGGGGATGGCATCGTCGCGGGGCTTGCCGCGCAGGAAGGGGTGGGTGGATTGCCAGCCCCAGCGCTCGGCGTGGCCGTCGGCAAAACTCATGACGGCGCCGTTGCCAAACTCGCCCATCGGCTGCCGATCCGGCTCGGGCGGCAGCCAGCCGTGGCGCTTGGCCGGGCCGTCGCCCCACTTGATTTGCGGGTAGTAACGCAGGCCAATGTTGCCGTCGTTGATGCTGAAGGCGTCCTCGTCCATAAACACAATCGAGCCGGACGGCCCGGGGTTGCGGATGTCCGAGAACTTCTGGCCGTGTTTGCCCATCTTGTCAACGATGGAACAGGAGCGTGTCCGGGGATACTCGCGTCCCTGGTACACGACCTTGCCTCGGTCGGCCGGGCAGCGGTAGATGGCGGTGGAGTCGTTGTACTTGAACAGGATGCCGTTTTGGATGTTGAGGGTGGTGATGTCGCGCCTGGCATTGCCGAGAATCCAGGAACCCCTGAGGCTGATCCACGCGCCGCCGCCGCCCGAATTGTGGTTGGGAGGGACGACGTTGTCGTTGTCGTCGGTGTACATTTGCCAGCACAGCTGCAACTGCTTGAAGTTGCTGATGCAGGTGATGTCGTACGCCTTGGCCTTCGCCTTGGAGAGGGCCGGGAGCAGCAGTGCGGCCAGGATGGCGATGATGGCGATCACCACCAGCAGCTCGATCAGGGTGAAGCCGGCACCGTGTCGTGGGTGTTTTCCGATATTCTTGCGCATGATCACGAATGGCCCGAATAGATGGGAAAAGAGGCGGGCATTGCTGCCCGCCTCAAACCCCTTAACCATCATAACCCCAATGTTTATTTCCTCACGGCACGGCCAAACTGGGCGGCCTGGTCCGGGGTCAGTGTCAGTGGGCTGCTGCTGTCATCGGCCACGTCGTTCCACGGGCCGTTGACATTACCCGCTGCCTGGAGGGTGCCCACCCATTCGATCACCACCTGGCCGCCCTCGCGCCGGATGCTTATGGAAGGTGGCTCGGTCACAACTGCCGGGGTCGGGTCGTCCTGTGGATCCGGATGGCTGAACACGGTGTAGAACGTGGTCTGCGGTTCGGTGTCGGAGCCGTCAGCGGGGTTGTTGGCTTTGTTGATCTCGCCCTTGGCCGCGATGAGGATCTCCTTGGTGGTC
>QOAX01000283.1 GCA_003972865.1 Verrucomicrobiota bacterium
TCGCGAGCTTGAGGGAGAAGGTTGAGGGCCGCCCGGCCTAGATTTTGATCCATCCATTTTTTCCGTTTTCTCGCCGGGGATTGAAGGGTAGTCTTCCGGCCATGCGTTTCCGTTTCTTTTTATCAACTGCGGTTTTGGGGGCCTCGATGGTCACGGCGTTGGCGGCAAAGCAGCCGAACATCGTCTATATCATGTCCGACGAGCTTGCGTATTACGAGCTGTCGCATATGGGAAATCCGTACATCAAGACACCCAACATCGACCGCTTTGCGGCGGAGGGCATACGGTTCACGTCGGCGTTGGCCGGGGCGCCGGTCTGCGCGCCGCTGCGCTGCAACCTGATGACCGGCAAGCACGCGGGACACGCCTCGGTTCGTGCGAACGGCGGCGGGACGCCGCTGCGGGCCGGCGAACCGACGATCGCCTCGATGCTCAAGGACAGTGGCTACGCGACGGGCGGCTTTGGCAAGTGGGGATGCGGCGGCCGGGACTCGACCGGCGTGCCGGAGCGGCACGGCTTCGAGGTGTTTTACGGCTACTACGACCAGGTGCACGCGCATTCGTTTTTTCCGCCGTACCTCATTCGCAATAGCGAGGAGGTGAAGCTGGACGGCAACATCGGCGGCCGCTCGGGCAAAACATACTCGCATTATCCGATCATGGAGGAAGGGCTGAAGTTCATCCGAACGAACAGGGACAAGCCGTTCTTCTGCTACTTCCCGATCACGCCGCCGCACGGCATGTACGACATCCCGAGGGACGATCCGGCTTGGGAACTCTACAAGGGCGAAAAGTGGATCGGCGACCCGGCCATTGGCCAGGATGTGAAAAACTACGCCGCGATGGTGAGCATGGTCGATTACAACGTCGGCCAGGTGCTCGACCTGTTGCGCGAGTTAAAACTCGAGGACGACACGATCGTTTTCTTCACCGGCGACAACGGCGGACAGGATCGCTTCCGCAGCAGCGAACACCCGCGGGGGTTTTTCGGGCCGAACGTCAACCCGCGAACCGGCGTCGAGTTTCGCGGTGGCAAGGGCAACCTGTACGAGGGCGGCCTGCGCATTCCGTATCTCGTTCGTTGGCCCGGCAGAATAAAGGCCGGGCAGGTCAGCGACCTGGTTTTTTATCACCCGGACGTGTTGCCGACCCTGGCCGAGCTCACCGGCGCAAAAGCCCCGGGCGATATCGATGGCCTTTCGTTTCTCCCGACGTTGCTCGGTGTTGGAGAACAGGAAAAACACAAGATGCTTTACTGGGAGTTTGGCCGCCAAACAGCCGTTCGCAAGGACCGGTGGAAGGCCATCCAGCCAAGGAAAGACCGGCCGTGGGCGCTGTACGATCTGGACAGGGATATCAGCGAGACGACTGACCTGTCGACCAAGCACCCGGAGCTGCTGGCTGAAATGAAGGCGTTCGCGGCGGTGTCCCATGAACCGGTTCGAGCCGGGGTGTTTCTCGACGCCAAGCGCACAAGGCACGAGAAGGATCGCTTGGCCAAGTGGGGCACTTCCAGGCCGCAGCCAAGAGCCAAGCGTCCCAGAAAGCAGCCGGGCAAATGAGTTGCCCCGGCTTTTCCTTGTCGCTTGGCCAGGCGCGCTGGTAGATTCCAGCAGCCACAATTTTACCGATGAAGATTATTCGTTTTTTGGATGGACAGGGCGAGTCGCTGTACGGCGCACAGCACGATGACGGTTCGGTGACGCGCATCGAGGGCTGCATTTTTGGCGACTATCGCGATACCGGCGAGCCGGTCACGGTCAAAAAACGGCTCGCGCCGGTGAAGCCTGCCGCCGTTTTGTGCATCGGCCTCAACTACCGCAAACACGCCGAGGAGGGCGGGGCTGACATCCCGGAACACCCGGTGCTGTTCATGAAGATGCCGAGTACCGTGCAAAACCCGGGCGACCCGATCCTCCTGCCGACCAGGCTCAAGAGCGACTCGGTGGACTACGAATGCGAGCTTGCAGTCGTCATCGGCAGGGACTGCAAAAACGTCTCGAAAGCTGACGCGCTCGACCACGTGCTCGGCTACACCTGCGCCAACGACGTCAGCGCGCGCGACTGGCAGAAGAACGGCGGCGGCGGCCAATGGTGCCGCGGCAAGACGTTCGACACCTTCTGCCCGCTTGGTCCGGCGCTGGTGACGAGCGACGAGATTCCGAACCCGAACTCGCTTGGCATCAAGACCGTCCTCAACGGCGAGGTGATGCAGGACTGGAATACCGACGACATGATCTTCGACGTGCCGACGCTGATCGAGTTCCTCAGCGGCAGCACCCAACTTGTCGCCGGCACGGTGATCCTCACCGGCACGCCGCACGGCGTCGGCTTCGCCCGCACCCCGCCGGTGCTGCTCAAGGACGGCGACGAAATCACGATCGAGATCGAGCGCATCGGCCAACTGACCAACCCAGTGAAAGACGAGTAATGTTCCAGTATATTGCCCAAGCGGACGACAAGCCGTGGCAGCCCGGCCCGTACGATGGCGTGGAGTTGAAGATTCTGCATAAGGACGAATCGACCGGCGCGGTGACGGTGCTGCGGAAGTTCGCAGCCGGCTCAATCATCCCGGCGCACACGCATCCCCTGGCCAACGAGTGGGCCTACGTTCTTTCCGGTGAGTGGGAGGAGTCTGAAAAAGTGTACACCGAGGGGACGCTGTTTCACGCGCCCAGGGGTGAACGCCACGGCCCGCACAAGGCCAACACCGAGGTGATCAGCCTCACCCACTTCGACGGCCCGCTGACCGTCGAGTGATTGACCCTCCCAAGTCTCAACCGATTCTTGACGGAGTGGAAACTTGGGGTACATTGTTTCGCAAGTGATCACCGTGAATTGCAGCGCCTGCGGCGGCCAACCGCAGTTTGACGACTCCGAGGCGGGCAAGGAGGCACGGTGCCCGCTGTGCCGCAAACTGCTGGTGATCACCCCGGCCAAGCCGGTCGGCGGGTTGTCAGCGGAGGAGCAGATGGCCCGGTATGAGGATTCGCTCAAGGAGACCGACTGGGGACATCAACCGTGCTGAGCTTCAGCGCCTTGCACTTGGCCAAGCGCCACTGTTTTTTATGATGAAAACGAACATCCACTCGCGCTTGGCCAAACGTCTGGGCAAGGGCTTTACGCTGATCGAGTTGCTGGTGGTCATCGCGATCATTGCGATCCTGGCCGCGCTGCTGCTGCCGGCCCTGGCCAAGGCCAAGAACAGCGCCCAGGGCGCCGGCTGCCTGAACAATATCCGGCAATTTGCCATTGCCAACGCCCTGTACGCGAACGACCACGACGACCAAAGCGTGCCGTTGATTGAGATCGACAGCAGGACTGGTGGGCGGCACGTCTGGATGGCGAACATGTCTTTCCGCAAACTGATCGGCTACGACAGGAAGGGCAACTCGATGGTGCAGACGCCAACTGATTTCCGCTGCCCGGCCGACACCCAGATCTGGCGGCCATCGAAGTACGCATATGCCAACAATCCGAATCTTTCGGACAAGGCCAACACAGGTACTCTGACCAGCTACAGCTACAATTTCGAAGATTGGTTCCCATCCGACGGTCGGTCGTGGACGATTGCCTTCAATGAACACGCCGGGCATCGGCTCAGCGCGATCCGGGAGCCGTCGGCCAAGCTGATTTTTCACGATGGCCACGACTGGTGGTCGCGCTGGAAGGGGGCCAACTACAAGAGCGGTTGGGACAAGCTCGGCCAGACGGGAAGCGTGCAGACATACAAGAATTTCGGCACCGGCGGGCCAACCATGTATCGCCACAACGAGGGGGCAATCATCGGCTTTTATGACGGTCACGCAGCACGCATGGCCAAGGAGAAGATTTGGATCGAGAAAAATTTTACCTCCAACCCCAAGCAGCCCGGTATGTGGGTGGCCGTGCTGGAAGTGTGGAACAAGAACCGCTAGGCCAGCAACCACGCGCATCACGCTTGGCCAATCTTGGATTGAGCCACTCGCGCTTCAGCGTGGCCCGTAGTGCAGGGCGTCGTTTCCCAGTTCCAGGCTGTAGTTGTAGTTTGCCCTCTTGATGAATTCCACGTGTGCGTCGACGAACAACACGTTCTCGCCATCGACGCCGTGGTTGTCGCCCTCGTCCGGATAATTGTTCATCGCGCCGGGATACGAATAATCGGCCTCCTTGATCAGCCAGATCTCGGATGGCCCGGTCACGTGTCCCTTGAGGCCGAACCCGGTATTGGCGTGGACATAATTGCTGACCACGGACTCGGTTTTCAGGATGCCCTGGCAGCCGGAAGGCCCGACATAAGGGAACCCCCTCGTGTAACGCCTGTTTGGAACTCCATTCCAGTTCATGCAACCAAAAATCTCATAGCTGATCCCCGGTTTCGTGCCTTTGTCGGCGGCGAACCGTTGCAGGTCGGTGTAAATTTCCGTCCTGCCATGGAGCCGCTCGATATAACGCCGGTCGGTGACGCGGACGGCAAGTTTCCGACCCCGCCTGTCCTGGGTGCGAACGAAGTTTTGAGTGTCGGGACACGTCACCGACTTGAGGTCGGGCAGGTATGTCGGAAACAACCAGTTCATGTCATCGTCACAGGCGGCATTGTATTTTGGGCCGTTCCAGTCCACGCCCGAGAGCACGCCCCGAGGGTCATCAGTCGCGTAGGACAGACTGCCTATCCCCATCTGTTTTTCGTTGTTCAGGCAGGAGATTTGCTTGGCCTTCCATTTGGCTCGCGACAACGCCGGCAACAGCAGCGACGCCAGAATCGCAATGATCGCGATGACCACCAGCAACTCAATCAGCGTGAATGCCCTTGCCCTTTTCATCATCAGTTCCTGCAAAATGATAACTCTGCTTGAACGCAAAAACAGACAAAAAACCACCGCCTTACCGAGGCGATGGTTCCTTGAAAGTTCGGCGCTTGGCCAAGCTGCCGGCGCTTGGATTGAGCCGGTTTTTTGCCCTTGGGAGCGACGGGCTGACCGTAGGCCGGAAATCCGAACCCACCAAACGGATCGTTCGGATCCATGCCCATTCCCGGTGGCATCCCCCCTGCCGGAAAGCCAAAACCACCCGGCATTATCATGCCACCAAACGGATCGGCGTTGGCCCGTTTCTCGGGCGTTATGCTTTTGGCGCCTTTGCTCTTGAGGTAGGCGACAGTGGCCCTGTGGCCTACCGTGGGTTTGGGAGACTCTTCTTCAAATTCAGCCAATTCGTACGAATAAAGTGCGGAGTCCAACGGGGTAAAACCAATTTTATTCTTTTTGTTCACCCGAGCCCCTTTGTCGATCAGCAGCTCGCAGAGTTCCTTGTTTCCCTCCATAGCCGCAAAATGCAACGCCGTATCCATTTGGCCGTTCTTTGTTGTGGCATTGGGGTAGGCCTTGTTTTCCAGCAACCGCCTGGCCAGCTCGATGTCGTTCGCCTCCACGGCAACCATGAGTTCGGTTTGCCCTCGTTGGTTGTATCGATTGATTGCCCTGCCTTTGGCCAAGCGTTCGTTGATGGTCTTGATTTCCCCCGCAAGCCGCTCCTTAATCTCCTCATCCGATTCGAAACCCATGCCAAACGGATCCATCCCGCCAAGCGGGTCATTTGGTCCAAAGCCCATTCCGTAGGGCATCATCCCGGGCATCATTCCACCCCCAAACGGGTTAAATGGCTGGATAAGTTTCGAGCGTTGCTCGGGGGTCATGCTTTTGCCTCCCTTACTCTCGAGATAGGCGATGGTTGCTCTGTGGCCGTCGGTGAGTTCTACGCCGTAAACCATTTGTCCATCAAAAGCCCCTCCTTTGGGCAGTTCCTTCGATAATTCGTTAATTGACTGTTGAAACGAGAGCACCACATCCAGTGGAGTAAAACTGGCGCGATCCTTCTCGTTGACCTTTGCGCCTTTATCGATGAGGAGTTCGCAAATCTCCTTGTGTCCCTGCTCGGCGGCACAATGCAAAGGTGTTTGACCTAATCTTCCATCTTTGGCGTCAGTGGATGCCCCCTTGCTTAAAAGCAATTCACAAAACTCTCTATTCCCGTAAGTGGCCGCAACGTGCAGTGCTGTTTGCCTTAAGTGATCTCTTGATTCGGTTTTGGGATTTGCTCCCTGTTCCAACAAGCGTTTGGCCAATTCCATATCATTAGCTTGCGCGGCCACCATAATTTCTGTGACCCCTCCCTCGTTAAACTGATTAATAGGTTCCCCTCTGGCCAAGCGCTCATTGATGACTTTAATTTCATCCGCTAAATGGTTTGGCGCACCGAATGGGGAGCCTACCCTCATCCCTAACATTCCATACGGATTCATTATTCCATATGGATTCATTATCCCAACCGGGTTGCCGGGTGCGCTGGCACCTTCCGGCATTCCATACGGCATCATTTCCTGTTGTTGTTTGGTTGAGCCCGCCTTTTCGTCGTCGAGGTTTGGTGGGGCGGGGTTTGATGGATTTGATTGGGTAACAGTTAAAGACGCGACTTCCGGCTCGTCCGCGGGTTTGTCCGGCCCCATCAGCAGGAAAACGCCCAAGCCGCCGAAGACCAGCACGCCAGCGACGATGCCCGCGATCAGCGCGGGCGATTGCCGGGGTTCCTCGGCCCGCTCTTCCTCCTCCTCGTCGAAGGCGTGGGCGTAGTCGGGGAGGGTCATCGGTTTGTTGCAGGACGGGCAGTCGATCTGTTGACCGGCCAGTTCCTCCGGCACGGCGAGATGCTGCCCGCAGCTTGGGCAGTGGATCTTGTGTTCAGGCATAAGCCAGCTTCGGTTGAGAGGATAAGGTCGCCTCGCGGTTATATAACGTCAAGTCACTCTTCCCGCCATCATGCCTCGGCGCCGGAAAGGGGCTGTCATTCCGGGGATGGCGGGAGCGGCCAATTCCGCATTGCGTCGCGGCTGTGTATGACTAGACTCTCGCACCGCTCGCTTTGTTTGTCGACATGAGCCACAAGGACCAGTTTTCCCGCGAGGACATCCCGGACGCGTTGCGCCAGCAGTTCGCCGTGGTGCAGCGCCGGCTGTGGCGTGTGGAGACGACGATGGCGGTGTGCCTCGCTGCCGCCGGGTTGTTCGGCTCGTATCTCGTCCTGTTTTTCTCCGACCGCCTGTGGGACAGCCCGGGCTGGCTGCGGCTTGGCCTGCTCGCCGCCGGCGTTGGCATCACGGTCGGCTCGGTGATCTGGTGGCTGTCGCGGTGGGTGTTCCACAAACGCGACACGCGCGCCTTGGCCAAGCTGGTGCAGCGCCGGTACCGGCGGCTCGGCGACCGGCTGCTCGGCATCGTGGAACTGGCCGACGAGGAAAAGCGCCCGGCCATTTTTTCCCCGTCCCTATACCGGGCGGCGATTGGCCAGGTCGCCGGTGAGGCGCTGAAGCTCGATTTCAAACAGACGGTCAACCCGCGACCGGCGCGGCAACGGGCCATCGTTGCGGCGGCGCTCGTTGCGGTGGCGGTGGCCGCCTGGGGGGTTATCCCGCAGGCTGGCTGGAACACGCTCGAGCGCTGGGGCCTGCCGTTGGCCAACACCCCGCGGCACACGCTCGTGAGGCTCGCCGGTTTCCCCGGCGAAAAGTTCGTGGCCCGGGGCGAGCCGTTCGACGTGGACGGCGCGGTCGAGTACCAGTCGTTTTGGAAACCCCGCACCGCCTCGGCCCGGTTCAACGACAGCAAGCCGATCCGCGCCGACATCGCCGGCACGAACGTCAACTTCACCGTCCCCGGCCAGGTCGAGGACGGCGCTCTCACGGTAAAGGTTGGCGACGCGCGGCACGCGGTCGCGATTCGCCCGGTGCAACGGCCGGCGATGCGCGAGTTGCACGCCAGCATCGAGCTGCCCGCGTACCTGCAACACCCGGTGCGCAACGAGCCGGTGCAGGCCGCTTATCTGCCGGTGTTGCGCGGCAGCACGGTGTCGTTTCAGGGCCGCGTTTCGCGTGAGCTCAGCCAGGCGCAGGTGGCCATCGACGAGGTGGCCAGGCCGATGAGCGTTCGCAATGAGAATTTTTCCAGCCCGGCGCACGAGGTTGGTGGCACGTCGCATTTTGCCTTCACGTGGCTTGACATTCACGACCTCGCCGGGGCTGCCGCGTGGCAGTTGAACGTCGAGGCGATCGACGACGGCGAGCCGTCGCTCGACCTCGGCACGCTGGGCCGCGACCTGGCCATCCTCGAGACCGAGGTGCTTGAGCTCAACGCCACCGTTCGCGATGACTTCGGCGTGAAGGAGACCGGCATCGAGTGGCGCGCGCTTGGCCAGGCGGAGGAGTCGCCGCCGCAAATCGCCGCCGCGCTCACCGTTCGGGCCAAGGGCACGCAGGAGACCGAGTTCGAGACCAGCTTCCACTTCAGCCCGGCGGTGCTCGGCATCGGCAAGGACACCACCGTCGAGCTTGCCGTCTGGGCGACCGACCATCTGCCCGGCCGCAAGCCAAGCCGCACGATGCCGTATCGGCTACATGTCCTCGGCATCGAGGATCACGCCGAGATGGTTCGGCAAAAACTGGAGTCCATACTGGAGAACCTCGAGGAGGTTTCGCGCGCCGAGGAGGACATCGCCGAGGACACGCGCGAACTGGCCGACTCCGACTCCGACACCTTGGCCAAGCGCAAGACCAGCGAGAAGATCGAGAAAACCGCCGACGAGCAGCGGGAGAATGCGCAGGACTTGAAAGACCTCGCGAAGGAGGGCACCAAGGCGTTGATGGAGGCCATGCGCAACCCGGCCTTCGACGAGCAGACGCTGCGCGACTGGGCGCAGAACCTTCAAAAAATGAACGAGCTGGCCGACCAGCAGATGAAGCAGGCGCAAACCAAGCTGGGTGAGGCGTCACAGGGCGGCGAGCCGCAGGAGAAAAAAGAGAAGCTCGCCGACGCACTCGAGAAGGAGGAGGAGGCGCTCGACGAGCTGGCCGACCTGCAGGACAAGGTCAACAAGGACCTTGACAACCTGCAGGCCCTCACGCTGTCCCAGCGGCTGCGCAAGATCAGCAAGGAGGAAATGGCCCTGCGCAAAAAAATCAAGGACATCATCCAGGAAACCATCGGCCTGACGCCGGAGGATTTGCCGGAGCGCTACACCCGCGCCAACACCCGTTTCACGAAGTCGCAGGGCCGCACGCAGGCCAAGGCGGTCGAGTTGCAGGGAGAGATCAGCCGCTTTTACGAGCGCACCGGCAAGGGCCAGTACGGCGAGGTCAGCCGCGAGATGGAGACCGAGAAAACCGGCGAGGCGCTCGAGAAGATCGAGCAGCAGATATCCTCCAACATCTCCATGCTGGCCATCCGCAACCTCGGCGACTGGTCCGGCAATTTCGATAAATGGGCCAGGAAACTCGAGCCGCCCAAGAAGGAGTCCGACAGCGGCGGCCAGGGTGGCGGCCAGGGCGGCGAAAACAAGATGAACGACCTGATGAAACTGTTTTTCTCCATGCTGCGCCTGCGCGAAAGCGAGATCCGGCACCGGCAGCAGACCTCCCTGGTCGAGCAGCAAAAGCGCGAGGCTGACATTTACACAAAGGGCGTTGAGCGGGTGGTGCAAATGCACGCCGACTCGATGCTCGAGCTGAACCGACTGCAGTTCGAGACCACCGAGCCGGCCATGCTCGACCCGTTGCAGGAGACGTTCGACTCGATGGAGATCACCGACAACCTGCTCGACAAGCCGCAGACCGACTCGGTCACCATCGACGCCCAGACCGGCACCATCCGTTTCATGTCCGACGTCATCAACCTCATTAACGAGGAGATCCGGCGCGACAGCGGCCAGCAGGGCCAGTCGCAGGCCCAGCAGGAAATGGCGTTCATGATGGCGATGATGGCCATGAAACAGCAGATGGGCCAGGGCATGCAGCAGAACCAAACCGGCGGTGGCAGCCAGGCGGGCGGCACGACCAGCCAATCCGCATCGGCGTTGACCGGCGACGCCGTCGGCCGCGAGGACAACGACCGCATAATCAGCCGGGGCAGCGGCGCGGCGGCCAGGCTGCCGGAGGAGTTTCGCGAGGTATTGCAGGATTATTTCAAGGCGGTGGAGGCCATGGAAGGGGACGGGAAGCGATGAGGCGGGCGCGGCGTTGTCTTCTCATCGCGGTGTGCCTTGCGGTGGCCGTTCCGGCCGAGGCGCAAAAACTGTTCGAGGAGTCGAGCGACCTTTTGCCGAAAGAGATCGAGCGCATGTACTCAAAGGGCCTGCAGTTCCTCGTGCAGTCCCAGCTCTCAACCGGCAATTACAAGGACAAGCCGTACGGCACGTCGCCGGCGGTGGTCGGGTTGGCGGTGATGGCGATGCTCGCGCACGGGGACGACCCGAGCCACGGCCCGTTCAGCCAGCCAATCAAGCGCGGACTTAACTTCATCGTCAGCAGGCAAAACAAGACCACCGGCTACATCGGCACCACGATGTACAACCACGGCTTCGCGACGTTGGCCCTGGCCGAGGCGTATGGCGCGGTCGAGGACGACCGGCTTGGCCCGGCGCTCGAGAAGGCCATCGCCCTGATCATCAATGCGCAGAAAAAAAACCCGCGTGGCGGCTGGCGTTACTCGCCCGAGAGCACCGACGCCGACACTACCGTGAGCGGCGCGCAGATGGTGGCCCTGTTCGCCGCGCGCAACGCCGGCTTGGCTGTGCCGGAGTCGGCCATCCAGACCGGCCTGCGCTACTTCAAGTCGTGTCAGACACCCGAGGGCGGTTTCGGCTACACGTCCAACCGCGGCCCAAACGCAGCCCGCTCGGCCATCGGCACGCTGGTGTTCGCCCTGGCCAAGGAGAAGGACAGCCCGGCGTTTCGCAAGGCGTTCGGCTACCTCCGCAAAGCCCCGGAGACGTCGAGCTACCGGCAGTATTATTTGTACTACGGCGCGCAGGCCTACTTCCACGCCTCGCCGGCGGAGTGGGCCAAGTGGAACCGCAAAAACATCGCCACTCTCAAGCAAAACCAGAACGAGGACGGAAGCTGGAGTGGCCAGTTTGGCACCACCTTCGGCACCACCGCCTCGCTGCTTTCGCTCGCATTGAACTACCGCTTCCTGCCGATTTATGAACGGTAAACCAGCCCAGCCGAAGCGATGGTTCCGCCGGCCGCTCGGGCTGGCGGCGGTCGCGCTCTGCCTTGGCCAAGCGCTTGGTCAGGCGGCCGGCAAAGACGACCTTGTGCGTTTCCTCGACGGCTCGATGCTCCACGGCGAGCTGCAGCAGGTCAGTCTCGGCGACGGCGTGCGCTGGTCGCGGACGGACCTGGCCCAACCGGTCGATTTCCGGCCGGACAACCTGGCTTGGATTCGCTTCGAGGGCGCGCGACCGGTAAAGCGCCAAACCGAGCCGACCGTGCACATCCGCTTTCACAACGGCGACGAGGTGCTCGGCAACCTGATCGCGCTGGACGAGCAGCGTGTCCAATTTTCCACCTGGTTTAACGAGCAGTTGTCCGCGCCGCGTGACGTGCTGCAGTCGCTGGCGTTTCTCTCTCCCGGCTTCCGGATTCTTTTTGAGGGACCGACAACCATCGCCGGCTGGAAGCTGGGCCGCGATCCCAAGGCGTGGAAGTACCGCGACGGCGTGTTCATCTCCGAGGGCGTCGGCGTGCTGGGCCGCGACTTCGGCCTCAAGGGCTCTTCGCGCATCGAGTTCGACCTGCAATGGAACGGCACCTTCAGCCTGATCGTGCCGGTGTACACCTCGGCGCTGGATCGGTTCGACTACCGCAGCAACTCGTACATGTTTTACATCAGCCGGGGCTACGTGAGTTTGCAGCGCGTGCAGAACGGCGCCGGCGTCCGCAACCTTGGCCAGGGGCAGATTCCCGATATGCAGACGAAAAACCGCGTGCGGGTCGAGATCCGCATCAACCGGGACGAGGCCGAGATGGAGCTCTACATCGACCGCAAGCTCGTCCGCAAATGGCGCGACACAAACGGCTTTGCCGCCACCGGCTCGGGCATGGCATTTTTCTCGCAGCTCAACGGCCCGATCGTCCGCGTGAGCAACCTCCGCGTGTCGGCGTGGGACGGCCATTCCGACCCGGTCCAGCTCGCCGTGAACGACGTTTCCGAAGACATGGTTTTCCTCAAGAACCGAGACGAGGTGCCCGGCAAACTCAAGTCGATGGACGGCCGGACTGTCGTGATCAACTCTCTCGGCGCTGACCTCACCATTCCGCTCGAGCGCATCACCCGCGTGGCGCTCACCAGGCCGGAAGCCAGGCCGGAGGCCAAGCGCCCTTGGGAAGTGCGCGCGCATTTCGCCGGCGGCGCGGCCGTGTCGTTCGACCTTCAGCAATGGGAGGGCAGCACCCTCACCGGCCGCAGCCGAAACTTCGGCCCGGTGACATTCGACTCGCGGTACATCCGGCGGCTGCAGTTCAACCTCGGCACCTCACAAAAAACCAGCGACACCAACGCCGGCGGCGCCGACCAACTCTGGCCCTGGGATGATTGACGCAACGACACAACTCCCGCGTGGCCAAGCGCATCCCACCAAGCGACAGCGTCTTGGAGTGCGGTACTCCGTACCGCTTTGGAGCGCTCACAAAAGCGGCGGGGACAGCCGCACTCCAAGACGCCCGCGCGATGATTACACCCGCTTGGCCAAGCGCACCATTCGCATCCCATGGCGTTCATTGCCGGTTTTCATCCTGGCCGCATCGGCCGCCCTTGGCCAAGCCGGCTCGACCGGCGAAAGCAAATCGACCATCCACTTCAAAAACGGCGACTGGCTGCGCGGCGCTCTCGCCGCTTACGATCAAGCCGCCGGCGTAACATGGTGCCACGCCGACGCGACGGCCCCGCTGCACTTCAACACCGACCAACTCACCGAGATCACCCTCGACGGCACAGCCGTTGGCCGACTCGCCGCCGGCAATCTCTGCGAGGTGCAACTTGTCAACGGCGACCACTTCCGCGGCAACCTCGCCGGGGCCACGGCGCAACATTTCCTGTTCGACACCTGGCACGCCGGCCGGATGCAGTTGCTGCGCAGCACCGTCCGCAAAATCGCCCCGCTGCCCAAGGGGCTGAAAACGATTTTTCAGGGGCCGGAAAGTGACGACGGCTGGACACACGGCAAGATCAGCAACGAGACCATCGGCGAGTCCGGCAACTGGCGCTACCACAACGGCGGGTTCCACGCGAAGGCCGCCGCCTCCATCGCCCGTGACCTGGGCCTGCCGGACAGCTCGCACATCTCGTTCGACCTCGAGTGGAGCGGCGCGATGCATCTGGCCTTCGCGCTGTACACCGACACGCTGCAACCGATCAGCCTTTCCACCAAGGAGAACGAGCCGGACTTCGGCGGCTTTTACAGCATCCAAGTCAACAGCTACTCGGTGAACCTTTTGCCGGTCAAAAAACACACACCGCTCACCTACCTTGGCCAAGCGACCGTCCCGAGCTTCCGCAAAAAAACCAAGGCGCGCCTCGAGTTTTTTGCCAACAAACGCCAGCGGCTCATCGCCGTCGCAATCGACGGAAAACTGGTTCGCAAATGGTACGACCCCAAGGGCTTCGCCGGTGAGGGCACCGGCATCCGCATCGTGCATCAGGGCCGGGGCGCCGTGCGCATCAGCAACCTGCGAGTCGAGGAATGGGACGGCCGATTCAAAGGCCCGCCGACCCACCCCATCGGC